>JACXUS010000330.1 GCA_014763785.1 Sphingomonadales bacterium
CCCCCGCCCCGTTCACATGTCGGGTCAGAAATCCGGGTCGATCAGCCGGTGATATTCTTGAATCGCGAAGCGGTCGGTCATCCCCGCGACGTAATCGAGCACCAGCCGCGCAAGCTCGGTCGCGCCTTCGTTGCCGCGCGCCCGCGCCTGCGCCACATCGCCCTGCCAATCCTCGGGCAGGAGCTCGGGGCGTTCCATGAAGAGCGGGAAGAGCCCGTTGATCATCGCCGTCACCCGCTTGCGTTCGACCACCACTGAGGGCGCGCGATACATCCGCTCGAAGAGGAACATCTTGACGACCTTGAGGCTCTGATAGAGCGGTTTCGAGAAGCGGATGATCGGCCCCTCCATCCCGCGGATATCATCGACCGATTGCGGGCAGAGCGAGGCGAGGCGGTTCTGCGCCACCGCGATCACATCCTCGACCATCACGCCGAAGACCCGGCGCAACGCCTCGTGGCGGCGGCGGGTGGCGTCGAGCCCGGGATACATCCGGTCGACCGTCTCGAAACACTCGCCGATCATCGGGAGTTCACAGAGGTCCGCCTCGGTGAAGAGCCCCGCGCGCAGGCCATCATGCAGGTCGTGGTGGTTATAGGCCACGTCGTCGGCGACCGCGGCCACCTGCGCCTCGGCGCTGGCGTTGGTTTCCAGTTCCAGATCCCAGAGCGCATCGACCTCGGCCAGCGCATAGGGCAGCTCGGCCCGGGTCGGGAAGCTGTGCGAGCCGCCCCTGTCGGAAATCGCCGGGCCATTGTGCTTGGCGATCCCCTCGAGCGTCTCCCAGGTCAGGTTCAGCCCGTCGAAGCCCGCGTAATGGCGTTCGAGCCGGGTGACGATGCGCAGGGCCTGCGCGTTGTGATCAAACCCGCCGTAGGGTTCCATCAGCACCGCCAGCGCATCCTCGCCGGTATGGCCAAAGGGCGGGTGGCCAAGGTCATGCGCCAGCGCCACGGCTTCCGCCAGATCGGTATTGAGCCCGAGCGCCGCCGCGATCGTGCGCGCCACCTGCGCCACCTCGATCGTATGGGTCAGCCGCGTGCGGTAGTAATCGCCCTCGTGTTCCACAAAGACCTGCGTCTTGTGCTTGAGCCTGCGGAAGGCCGAGGAATGGATGATCCGGTCGCGGTCGCGCTGGAACGGCGAGCGGAAGGTGGACATGCTTTCCGGGAAGAGCCGCCCGCGGCTCGCCTCGGGGTGGCAGGCATAGGGGTGCAGCACCGGGTCCTCGCTTGTCGTGCCTTTGCGCCCACCCTATATCGGGTTTGTAACGCAAGAACAGGCCCCGCCCCGGGCAAATCGCAGGAAATCCCATGGTTTTGCCGCCCAAAGTCACCGATCGCGCCTTCGCCCGTCTGGCCGAGATCAACGGATCGGGCCCCGCCCGCGCATTGCGTGTCGCCGTCGAGGGCGGCGGCTGTTCCGGGTTTCAGTATGACCTGAAGCTGGAAGAGGTGGCAGCCCCCGATGACGTGGTGCTGGAAGGCGCCGGGCAGAGGGTGCTGATCGACCCGGTCAGCCTGCCGTTTTTGGAGAATGCGGTGATCGACTTCACCGAGGAGCTGATCGGCGCAAGGTTCGTGGTGCAGAACCCTAATGCCACGAGCTCCTGCGGCTGCGGGATCAGCTTTTCGATGTGAGGGGGCCGCTTGCGTGCCCCGCCCCGCCCGGGCAAACTTGACGCGAAGGACAAGGATGCGGGCGGATGGTTGAAGCGAGCGAGATCAGGGACGAGGAAACGCTGAAGGCGTGGCTTGACGCCCGCCCCGAAGAAACGCGGCAGCGCGATGCGGCGATCCTCGCCCACCGGGCGGCGATGCGGGTGTTGCCCTATTACCTCCGCGCGCTGAATACCGATTGGGCGCGCAAAGATGAGTTGACAGCACTGCCGATCTTGTGGGCCAATCTAACCTCGGGGGTTGCACGCAATTCTCTGACCCTTGAGGTCAAGTCCGCCACCATCACCGCCGCCGACGCCACCGCCTTAGTCGCCGCCGACTTCTCCACCGCCGCTGCCCGCTCCGCCGCCTTCTCCGCCGTCGCCGACGCCGCCGACTCCGCCGCCTTCTTCTCCGCCGACTCCGTTGACTCCGCCGCCCGCTCCGCCGCCGCCTTCTCCACCGCCGCTTTCTCCGCCTTCTTCTCCGCCATCCGGCAAGACGCGCGTGCCCTCGTAACCGGTGAGTCGCCTTCCGCCACACTCTGGCCTGCCCACGAGGACGATGACACAAAAGGCGAAATGACGGCGCTGCGTGACACGCTCGCCACCGCTTGGGCCGAGGGGCGCGACTGGCTGGCCACCCACCCGGGCCATGATTTCTGGATCCGCTGGTATGAGGCCGCCCTCGAGGGCCGCCCCCTGACCGGCGATTGGGACAGCCACTGGCAGATGCTGCGCGACATCGCCCTGATCCCGCTGGGAGACTGGGATAAAGGGGCCGAGCATGTCGCGCGGCTGATTGCCGAGATCGAAAAACGGTATAAACACAAAGCCGACGTCATGATCCGCCCCGTCACGCTGGAGGTATCGGTGCATGAGGTCCAGCGCGCGGTTGTCGTTAATCGCCTGACCCTTCCGCCAACAGTCGATGCCGTTTATGGTCAAATCAATCTGGAAATTCAGCGCCTTCAGGGCATCAACTGTTGGGACAATGACGAGCAGTGCGAGCAGGCCCGCGCCTTGATCCGCCGACTGACGGCGATGGCCGAAGCGGTGCAAAACCTGCGAACCTCGGTCGAAGCAGCGTCGACGGAACCAACCGAAGTTGAAGCGGCAAAGACAAAGTCCGTGCTAGAGCTTTATGCGGGTCACCTGAAAAGCTGGCCACGAGACAATGCCGCTGACCTTACCGACAGTGTTTGGCGGCTTGGATTGTCGGGGGCCTCAACAGGTCTCATGGCCATGTTAGGGGTGCCTCTCCCTCTTGCTTTTAGCCTTGCGGGTGCTCTCTTCGGTGGCAAAAAGCTTACCGACGCCCTGAAAGCCGGATCAGACAGCAAATCGGTGCTGCAACCCTAACCCCTTCCCCTTCCCC
>JACXUS010000331.1 GCA_014763785.1 Sphingomonadales bacterium
GCCCCCGGCAGCGGCACCGCGGGCAGGCTCTCGGTCAGGGTGATGCCGTCGATCTGCAGATAGGACCGGCTCAGATCCCTGAGCCCGAAGGTCAGGGTCTGGGTCGTGGCCAGCGCGGTGAAGCTGATCTGCTCCACAAACCATGTGCTGCCCAGCGAGATCAGCGCACCCGAGCCGATCGACGCGCCATCGAGGAAGACCTCGATCGCATTGGCGCCGGCATAGCGCGGATCGTCGAAGCCGAAATTCGCCACCTCCCAGCCCAGATCATAGCTTTGACCAATGCTGAAATCGGTGATCGTCTGCGAGAAGCTCTCGGTAAAGCCCGAGGTATCGGCGGCCAGCCCGACCCATGTCCCGCCATTGGTCGAATTGGCCGGGCTGCGGGCATAGCGGTAGCTCATCGACCCGGCCACGACGGTGCGGTTGTTGATATCGGGCGAGTTGCGCGTCACGGTCCAGCCCGCCGGGACCTGGCCCGCCCCGGTGAACCCGGTGAGCGAGCCATTGACGAGCGTGGCCGCCCCTGCCGGCGCGGCGAGCAAAAACAAAAGAGCGGGCAAAGCCCGCAGGAATGTCGTCTTCATGATGTCCCCCAGTTGAAGATAATCTTCCCCTGCAGGCTGGCCCGGGAGGTGATTCGTGTCAAAGCCTGCAGGCGGGGGTATTCCTTACCCGGGGGGCAGCTTATCCGATCACCAGATCGTCGCGGTGGATCAGCGCGGCGCGGCCCGGATAGCCGAGGATCGCCTCGATCTCGCCCGAGCGGTGCCCGGCAATCGCGCGCGCCTCGTCGCTGGTATAGCGCATCAGCCCCTTGCCAAGGCTCGCACCATCGGGCCCGGCGATGGTCACCGGCTCGCCGCGGCCAAAGCGCCCGGTGACGCGGGTGACCCCCGCGGGCAGAAGCGACTTGCCCTGCCCCAGCGCGCCCACCGCACCCGCATCCACCTGCACCTCGCCGCGCGGCTTCATCGCCGCGATCCAGCGTTTGCGCGCGGCCTGCGGATCGCCCTCGGGCAGGAACCAGGTGCAATTGGCGCCCGCCGCCAGCGCCGAGAGCGGCCGCGGGGTCGAGCCCTCCATGATCGCCATGGCGCAACCGCCCGCAACGGCGGTCTTCGCGGCCAGAAGCTTCGTTTTCATGCCACCCTTCGACAGGCCGGAAATCGGATCGCCCGCCATCGCCTCGATCTCGGGGGTGATATGGGCCACCACGTCGAAGCGCGTGGCAGAGGGGTCTTCCTTGGGGTTGGCGGTATAGAGCCCGTCCACATCGGACAGCAGGATCAGCTGATCCGCCCCCACCGTCACCGCGATCTGCGCCGCCAGCCGGTCGTTGTCGCCAAAGCGGATCTCGTCGGTGGCGACCGTGTCATTCTCGTTCACGATCGGCACCACGCCAAATCCCAGAAGCGCCTCCATCGTGGCGCGGCTGTTCAGATAGCGCCGCCGGTCGTCGGTATCCTCAAGCGTCACCAGAACCTGCGCGGTCTTGACGCCCAAGGGCGCCAGAACCTCTTCATAGGCGCGCGCCAGACGGATCTGCCCGACCGCGGCCGCGGCCTGACTTTGCTCCAGCGGCAAGGGCCCGAGCGGCAGGCCGAGCACCCGGCGCCCCAGCGCGATCGAGCCCGAGGAGACCAGAACCACATCCGCCCCGCGCGCCCGCACCGACGCCACATCCTGCGCCAGCGCCGTCAG
The DNA here is from genome assembly GCA_014763785.1 of Sphingomonadales bacterium. Classification (GTDB taxonomy): domain Bacteria; phylum Pseudomonadota; class Alphaproteobacteria; order Rhodobacterales; family Rhodobacteraceae; genus Rhodobacter. Next base: position 1,705 of record JACXUS010000331.1, read on the forward strand.
CCAGTCGGATTTCAGCCCCTCGGGGCCCACGAGCAGCGCCGAGCCGATCTTGACCACCAGCCGCCGCGCCGTGCCCACATCGGGGCGCGCCAGCACGCTCAGGGTTGCCACGGCGCCACCTCTTCGTCCTCGGCGCGGTCGGCGGAAATCTCGGCCCAGAGCGCGCGCAGCACATCATTGACGCCCTTCTTCGAGACGCCCGACATCAGCAGGACCGGCCCACCGCTGGCCTTTTCCAGCGCGCGCTTGCGGGTCGAGAGGGTCTTGGCGTCGAGCGCGTCGATCTTGTTCAGAACGGTGATCCGCGGCTTGGCAAAGAGCGCCTCGGAATAGGCCTCGAGCTCGCCGATGATGGTGCGGTAATCCTTGGTGATCGTGCTCGACGTGCCATCGACCAGATGCAGGAGCACCGAACACCGCTCGACATGGCCAAGGAACTGATCGCCAAGGCCCCGCCCCTCGGAGGCGCCCTCGATCAGCCCCGGAATATCGGCCACGACAAACTCGCGTCCGTCAATGCCGACAACCCCAAGGTTCGGAACCAACGTGGTGAAGGGATAATCGGCGATCTTCGGGCGGGCGTTCGACACCGCCGCCAGAAAGGTCGATTTGCCCGCATTGGGCAGGCCCAGAAGCCCCGCATCGGCGATGAGTTTCAGCCGCAGCCAGAGCGTCCGCTCGACCCCCTCCTGCCCCGGATTGGCCCGCGCGGGCGAGCGGTTGGTCGAGCTCTTGAAGCGCAGGTTGCCCCAGCCGCCATTGCCGCCCTTGGCCAGCATCACCCGCTGGCCGACCTCGGTCAGATCGGCAATCACGGTTTCCTCATCCTCGTCGATGATCTCGGTGCCAACGGGCACGCGCAGAACGATATCGTCGCCATCCGCGCCGGTGCGCTGGCTGCCCATGCCGTGCTGGCCGCTTTGGGCAAAGAAATGCTGCTGATAGCGGAAGTCGATCAGCGTGTTCAGCCCCTCGACCGCCTCGACATAGACCGAGCCGCCCTTGCCGCCGTCGCCGCCGTCCGGCCCGCCGAATTCGATGAACTTCTCGCGCCGGAAGCTGACGCAGCCCGCGCCGCCGCCGCCCGAGCGGATATAGACCTTGGCGAGATCGAGAAATTTCATCGGGATCGTCCTTGTTGCAAGGCGCCCGTTTACGCCGGGGCGCGCAAATCTTCAAGCGGGCATGGGGGCCCTGCCCCCAAACCCCCGGGATATTTCGGCACTGTTGAGAAGCCATAGAGGTCTCCCCCTCAACAGTGCCCCAAATATCCCGGGAGGGTC
>JACXUS010000332.1 GCA_014763785.1 Sphingomonadales bacterium
TTGCGCCGCGATGAAGCTCTCGCGCGAATGCACCTCGCGCTCGCCCATCAGGCGCGTCAGGCGCTGCACGCGCTGGCTGTCGCCCCAGTCGAAGCTGACATGCGCGGGAAACGGCCGGTCCACGGTCTTGTTGTTGGTGTTGATCACGATCCCGCCCTCGGGGCTTACGAAGCGCGGGTTCTGGTCATAGGGCAGGCGGCCTTGCCAGCGGTTCGCCGCCTCCCAGCCGGGGCTCGGCATCCGGCCCTGCGTCATATGCCCGGGATCGCGCAGCGGGATCGCGCCCACGGTGACCAGCGCCACGCCCTGCTGATCGGCCAGCGTCAGGTTCTGCGCGGGCGCCACGAACCGCTCGCCCGCGGCGATGGCCTCGGCCACCGAGCCCGCCTGCATCAGCGCGAGCCCCGCGCTAATCGAGGTATCCCGGGGGTCGAGCGCGGTCCAGTTCAGCGCCATCACATGGCCGGGGGGCGTGACGGCGGCCAGATTGAAATGCCCGCCGGGCAGCACGGGGCCGTTTTCCGTCCAGCGCAGGGTGATGGTGACGGGCTCTGCATCCTTCACATTGATGATCGCGCGGCGGCTGGTGAAATCGGCCCAGCCCCGCGGCGTGCGATAGCGCCCGGGATCGGCGGGGTTCAGTTCCTCGACAGAGAGGTCGAGATCATCGACATAGGCCGAGGTCACCCCCCAGCCGAGCCGCGCATTGCGCCCGGTCAGGATCAGCGGAATGCCCGGGATCGTGCCGCCGATCACGCCGCCCGATTGCAGCTCCAGCCGCGCCAGATACCAGATGCTCGGCGCGGTGAAATCCAGATGCGGGTCATTGGCCAGAAGCGAGCCGCCCGCGGCCGAGCGCCCGGGCGCGGCGGCAAAGGCATTCGAGGCGCCCGCCAGCCCGCGCGGGGCAAAGGGCATCATCGCGCCCGGGGCTTCGGCGGTCTGCACCTGCCGCGGCACATCGGGGAAGAGGCTCGCGTAACCGGGCAGGGCCGCGACGCCCGCGCCCGGCACATCGGGCATCAGATCGCGCACCCAGTCCTGCCCGAGCAGCGAGACGCGCGCACGCAGCACCTCCTGCGGGATCTGGGTCTGCAGCTGCACCGCCAGCAGTTTCAGGATCGCCAGCGAATCCGCGGGCGTCCAGACCGCGATCGGCGCGTCAAACAGGAAGAACTCCGGCGCGCCCCGGCCGCGCGCGCCCGCATTGACCTGTGCAATCCACTGGTTGACGCCCGCGGCATAGGCCTCGAGCGCTTCGCGCGCGGCGGCGTCCTGCGCGTCGAGCGATGTCACCGCGGCCCCATAGAGATCGAGGCGCCGCATCAGCTCATCGGTCTTCAGCGTCTCGGCGCCAAAGACCTCCGACAGCCGCCCCTGCACCGTGCGCCGCAGCACCGTCATCTGCCACAGCCGGTCCTGCGCATGGGCCAACCCCAGCGCGAAGAACACATCGCGATCGCTCGCCCCGAAGATATGCGGCACATCCTCGGTCGAGCGCACGATCTCTACCGGCGCGGAAATCCCCTCGACGCGGTAGGTCGCATTGTAATCGGGCAGCGAGCGCGCCGCGAAATACCACGCGCCGAAGCCCACTACCATGACCGCCAGCAGCGTGACCGAGACCAGCCGGACCATCCATTGAAACAGCGTGAACATCCCCGGCTCCGTCGCTTGGGCGGCCCGCGGTTGACGGTTGGGGCCGGGGCGTTACTAAGACAGGTTGAACGAATGATCAACGTGCCCGCGTGGCGGCTGAGGGGGAAGTGAATGGCGAAACTGGCGTTTCTGGGGTTGGGCGTGATGGGGTTCCCGATGGCGGGGCATCTGGCGGCTGCGGGTCATGCGGTGACCGTCTATAATCGCAGCGCGGCCAAGGCCGAGGCCTGGGTCGCGCGCCATGGCGGTGCGCGGGCGGCGCCCCCCGCCGAGGCCGCCGCGGGCGCCGATCTGGTGCTGGCCTGCGTGGGCAATGACGACGATCTGCGCGCGGTGTGCCTTGGCGCGGAGGGCGCCTTCGCCGGGATGAAGCCGGGCGCGGTCTTTGTCGATCACACCACCGTTTCGGCGGCGGTCACGCGCGCGCTGGCCGCTGAGGCCGCGGCGCGCGGGCTTGGCTTTGTCGATGCGCCGGTCTCGGGCGGGCAGGCGGGGGCGGAAAATGGCCAACTCTCGGTGATGTGCGGGGGCGCGGTAGAACACTATGCCGTGGCCGAGCCGGTGATCGCCACTTACGCCAAGATCTGCCGCCGGATGGGCGAGAGCGGCGCCGGTCAGCTCACCAAGATGTGCAACCAGATCGCCATCGCGGGCGTGGTGCAGGGACTGGCCGAGAGCCTGCATTTCGCCGAATCCGCCGGGCTGTCGATTGCCGATGTGGTCGAGGTGATCAGCCAGGGCGCGGCCGGGTCGTGGCAGATGTCGAACCGCGCCGCGACGATGGCCGAGGGGCGCTTTGACTTCGGCTTTGCGGTCGACTGGATGCGCAAGGATCTGGGGATCTGTCTTGCCGCCGCGAATGAGACCGGCGCGAGCCTGCCGGTCACGGCGCTGGTCGATCAGTTCTACAAGGATGTGCAGAAGATGGGCGGCGGGCGCTGGGATACCTCCAGCCTGATTGCGCGGCTGCGCCGCGGTGACTGAGCGCGCGCCTCATGGAAACCGGGCAGGGGGCGCTCGCGCCCCCTCTTGGCTGCGCCAATTCACCCCCTGAGGATATTTCGGGCAAGATGAAAGGGCGGTTTTTGCTTTCATCTTGCCCCAAAATATCCCGGGGGGAGGGCCAAGGGCCCGGGGGGCAGCGCCCCCCTCGACCTGTCACACAGGCGCCACGCCAAAGCGGCGCACCAATGCGAAACGGGGGCCGCAAGGCCCCCGTCCGCTGTCTCTGTGACGCGCTCTCAGAACGGGATTTCGTCGTCGAAATCCGGGCGCCCGCCGCCGCCGCCCTGATTGCCACCGCCGAAGCCGCCGCCGCCCTG
>JACXUS010000068.1 GCA_014763785.1 Sphingomonadales bacterium
CTCGATACCCCGCCCTTCTACGGCTACCAGCTGCGCCCCGGCGTGACCTTCACCTATCTCGGGCTCAAGGTCGATGCCCATGCCCAGGTGCACAGCGCCGAGGGCCCGATCCGCAACCTCTGGGCCGCGGGCGAGATCATGGCCGGGTCGATCCTGGGCCAGGGCTATCTGGCGGGCTTTGGCATGACCATCGGCACCGTTTTTGGACGTATCGCCGGCAAGGAGGCCGCAGCCCATGTCGCTTGATCACACCCTTCCGACCCTGTCCGCCTCCGAAGAGGCCCGCCGCCAGATCGAGATCTGCAACGCCTGCCGCTATTGCGAGGGGTTCTGCTCGGTCTTCCCGGCGATGACCCGGCAGAAGGCCTTTGCCGACGGCGATCTGACGCAGCTGGCGAATCTGTGCCACAACTGCCGCGGCTGCTATTACGCCTGCCAATATACCGCGCCGCATGAATTCGCGCTGAACATCCCCGCCGCGCTGGCCGAGGTTCGCGTCGAAAGCTGGGAGCGGCTCGCGCGTCCGCAGGCGCTGGCGCGGCTGTTCCAGAGCCATGGCGTGGCGATGGCCGGTCTGCTGGTCGTGGCGCTGGCGGGCTTCTTCTGGGCGCTTGCCGCGCTGCGCCCGGCCGAGGGGGCGGGCTTCTATGCCCATCTGGCGCATAACACGCTGGTCGCGATCTTTGCGCCGGCCTTCGTGCTGCCGCTGGTCCTGATCGCGCTGTCGGTGCGCGATTATTGGCGCGAGGTCGGCGGCGGCCGGGTGCGGCTCGCGCATCTGATCGCCGCCTTTGACAGCGCCGCGCGGATGAAGAACCTGTCGGGCGGCCATGGCGAGGGCTGCAATTTCGAGCAGGGCGACCGGTTCAGCGACCGCCGCCGGGTGTTCCATCAGCTGATGATGTATGGCTTCCTGCTGTGCTTCGCCTCGACCTCGAGCGCGACCCTGATGCACTATCTGCTGGGCCTCGAGGCACCTTACCCGCTGATTTCACTGCCGAAACTGCTGGGCGTTCCGGGCGGGCTGATGATGGTTGTGGGGGCAGCGGGGCTGGTCTGGCTGAAGCTGCGCGCTGATCGCGCCTTGGGGGCGGCCCGCGTCTGGGGCGGGGAGATGGCCTTCGTCCTGCTTCTGGGGGCGGTCGCGCTGACCGGGCTCGGGCTTTATGCCGCGACCGGATCGGCGCTGGTCGGGCCACTGCTGGCGATCCATCTTTCGACCGTGATGGTGCTGTTCCTGTTGATGCCGTTTTCCAAGATGGTGCACGGGTTCTTCCGTCTGGCCGCGCTGGTGGCCGAGGCAGGCAAGCCCGCCCCCGCGGGCGGGGAGTGACGCAGATCGCCCCGAAAAGCCAAGGGCCGGCGCAGTTTCTGCGCCGGTCTTAAGGGTTTCTTTGCGGTTGGGCGCCACAGTGACCGGGCCATCGACAAGAGAGCCTGCCGTGAAAACCATCCTGCAAACCGTCTCCGGAAAGCTGATCCTCGCCACCGGGATTGTCATCTCGCTGATTGTGCTTGTCACGACCACGGTCAGCGGCTGGCGAACCTGGCATCGCGTCGAAACCCAGGTCACCGCCCTGGCCGAAGACCGCGCGCAAAGGGCGGCAAGCGAAGTCGCGCGCGAAATGACCGAAGCGACGACCGCCGCCACCGACATTGCCGCGATGTTGTCAGGCTATCTCAAAACCGGGGAGGCGAGCTCGGAAGGGGTCGTTGCGATGCTGGAAACCGTCCCGGGCAACTATGATACGCTGTTCGCCTCGTGGATGTCGGGGCTTGCGGATGGCTCGACCGAAGCGCTTCTGAAGGGCTCGGGCATCGCCCGAAACGAGGACGGCATCTTCACCCCCTATTGGACCAAGGATGACAAGGGCGGGCTGAATTTCTCGACCTTCACGATTGATCCGGACGCCAGCTGGTATGCCGATCCGATCGCCAGCGGCCGCAGCCTTGCGACCGAACCCTATGTCACGGTTGAGGGATATGTCGTGACCTCGGTCGCGGCGCCGGTCCTGCTTGATGGGAAGGTGGTCGCGGTCGCGGGCGTCGATATCACGCTTGCCTCGTTGTCGGAGGATCTCGCGAACATGGAAACGGTGGAGGGGGGGCGCATGACCCTTGTCGACAGCACCGCGAAATGGGTTGCCCATCCGGACGAGGCGCTTCTGACCAAACCCTATGAAGACTTCGGGCTCGAAGAGCTGAAAGCCGCCCTCGCGGATGGACAGCCGCGGTTGCTGGAGGCGCCCGATGGCAGCTTCCGCCGCTTCGTCTTTCCCTTCACCACGTCCGGGATGAATGTCACCTGGGCGACGGTTCTGGATGTACCGAATGATGTTTTTGCGGCGCCGATCCGCGCCGAAGTCCTCGTTGCCAGCCTCAGCGGGGCGGTGATCCTGCTGATGGCGCTCGGCACGATCCATTTCAGTGCGCGCACCATCGTCGGCAAGCCGGTGGACCGCATGTTGCACAGTGTCAACGGTCTTGCTCAGGGCGAGTATGACACCCCGATCCCCTTCACCGAACGCGGGGACGAAATTGGCGCGATCGCCCAGTCGGTCGAGACGCTGCGCATGGGGATGCTGGACAAGCGCCGGATGGAGGGCGAGCAGGACCAGATGCGCCGCGAGGCTGAACGCGAGCGGGAAGCCTGCGCCGCAGAGCAGCAGCGCCTGCAGGAAGAGCGCGAGGCCCGCCGCCGCGCCGATCAGGAGCGGGAGCGCCGCGAGGCCGAGGAGAAGGCCGAGGCGCAGGCGCGCGAGCAGGCGCTGCGCGCCGCCCAGGCTCAGGCCCAGGCGCGGGTGGTCGAAACCCTTGCGACCGGCCTGCGCGGTCTTGCCGCCGGCAATCTCGATGTCACCATCCGCACCCAGTTCGAGGCCGATTACGATCAGCTGCGGATCGACTTCAATGACACGGTGGCACAGCTGTCGAACCTGATCACCGCCATCGACGAGACCACGCGCGGGATCGTCGGCGGGGTGCAGGGCATCACCGGCGCAACCGGCGACATGTCCCGTCAGACCGAGAATTCGGCCGCGATGCTCGAGGAAACGGCCGCCGCCCTCAACGAACTGACGGCATCGGTCAAATCCGCCGCGGACAGTGCGCGTCATGCGAATGGTCTGGTGCGCAGCGCCACCCAAGAGGCGCGCAACACGACCGCCGTCGTCAGCGATGCCGTTCGCGCTATGGGCACCATTCAGGACTCCTCCGCGCAGATCTCCAAGATCACCAATGTGATCGACGATATCGCCTTCCAGACCAATCTGCTCGCGCTCAACGCGGGGGTCGAGGCGGCGCGAGCCGGTGAAGCGGGGCGGGGCTTTGCTGTCGTCGCCTCGGAAGTGCGCGCATTGGCGCAACGCGCCTCGGATGCGGCGCGCGATATCAACACGCTGATTTCGGACTCGGGAACTCAGGTTGAGCAAGGCGTATCGCTCGTCGGGCGCGCCGGCGAGGCGTTGCAGTCGATCGTGACCTCAATCGAGACGATCGCAACCCATGTCGGCGAAATCGCGGCCTCGGCGGATGAGCAGGCCGTGGGGATCTCCGAAATCAGCACCGCGATGAACCATCTCGACCGGGCGCAGCAAAACAACGCGGCGGGGGTCGAGGAAACCGCCGCAGCCTGCCTGACGCTGCGCGATCAGGCGGATGTGCTCGACGGGCTGGTCGGTCGTTTCCGGGGCGCCGCCCAGATCCAAAGCGCCGCGGCCTGACCGGGGCGGGGCGGCGGCGGCCAGGGATCGCAACGCGGGAAAGCCCGCGCGCGGTCCTTGACGCCCAGTGTTCGGACAGGCTCCGGGTGCCGCAGATCCGTCACCGGGCACCGCCGCCTGAAGGGCGCTGTCTGACGCAGGGCAACGGGCCAGATCGGCGGGGTGACGGCCCAGATCGGCGGGGCGACGGCCTGTCGCGGTGCGATGCGAGCGGGCTGAGGCCGGTCTTGACCCGAGGACAGGGCGCGGCCCCCAACTCAAAGACTGTTCGGGCACCCAGAAGACCAGGCACCCAGAAGACCAGGCACCCAGAAGACCAGGCACCCAGAAGACCAGGCACCCAGAAGACCGGGCACCGAGAAGACCGGGCACTGAGAATACCAGGGAATGAGCATATCAGGCGCCGAGAATACCAGGCACCGAGGATACAGAGCGGGGCCCTGCTGCAGATCGCATGCGAAGCGGGCAGGCGGCACGGCGTGGCGGCCCGCGGAGGTCCGCAGCAAGAAACCGCGGGCCGCGCCCCCCCGGTCCGTCGGAGCGGGGGGTATTCACCCGGTCAGAGGCCTGTCGAAGACAATCAGAAAACGGGCGGGGCGAGCGCTGCGCAGGGTGATCTCGGCCTGATGGGCGGTCAGCAGATTGCGCACGATCGCAAGCCCCATACCGGTGCCGCCGGTCTCTCGCCGCGTGGTGAAGAAAGGGTCGAAAACGCGCGCGGCATTCCCGGCGGCAATCCCCGCGCCGTTATCGGCAATCTCGAGGGTCGGGCCGGCCTCCGACGGGCGGGCCACAAGCGTCACCCGCGTCGCGCCCTGCTCGGCGGCATTGCGCAACAGCTGCACCAGAGCAATGCGCAGCCCTTCGGCCGCCAGCGGCAGGCTCAGCGTCGCACCCACTGTCTCGATCTCCAGCCCCGGGAACTCGGAGCCAAGCCCTTCCACCAGATCCGCCAACCGCGATTGGCCCAGATGACGCGCCTCGCGCGCCTGCGCGGCGCCGCGCAATGCGGCCAGTTGCGCCTCGAGCTGGACACGCGCGCCCTCGATCTCGGACAGCAAGCGCGCATCCTCGGGGCCCAGCGCCCCGCCGTCTTCCAGCAGTTCCGTGGCGGCCCGGATCGCCGCGACGGGGGTCTTGAGTTCATGCGTGACATGGTCGGTATAGGCGCGGATCGTCGCTTCGCGGTCGCGCAAGGCCTCGGCCATGGCGATCACCCGCAGCGCCGTGGCCGCGGTCTCCCGGGTGCCGAAATGCGCAGGAACCGGCGCCGGCACGCCGGTTTCCTGTGCCAGAGCATAGGCTTCGAGCGCTTTGACCGGGCGCAGAAGCAGCCGCAGCAGGAGCCAGCCGAGCCCCGCCGTCCCCGCACTGATCCCCAGCGCCAAACCCGCGGCCGCCGCCCTGAACCCGACCGCAGGCCCCAGATAGCGCAGCGCCACCAGCCCCGCGAACGAGAGGGCAAGCGTGCCCGCCAGCGCCCCGCCCAGCACAAGGGCAAGCGGCGGCCGCCAGTGCCGGCTCATGCGCAGGCCCCCAGCCGCATCCCCTGCCCATGCACCGTCTCGATCGCGCCCTCGCAGCCCGCCTCGGCCAGTTTCCGGCGCAGGTTGCGCAGGTGACTGTCAAGGGTGCGGTCGGACACAGTGCTCTGCGCGCCCCAAAGCGCGGCGATCAGCGCGGGGCGCGTGGCAAGGCGGTCGGGATCGGCCATCAGCCGCGCAAGGATCCCGAATTCGGTCGCCGTCAGCGCCAGATCGGCACCCGAGACCTGACAGCTGCGCGCCCGCAGATCAAGCGCAATGCACCCGCGCGCCAGCGTCTCGGGCTGCGCCGAGTGGCCGGCCCGCTTGAGGATCGCGCGGACCCGCGCCACCAGTTCGCGCGGCGAGAACGGCTTGCACACATAGTCATCCGCCCCCAGTTCCAGCCCGACGATCCGGTCGATCTCGTCGTCGCGCGCGGTCAGAAACAGGATTGGCACCTCAGAGGTTGCGCGGATCCGGCGGCAGACCTCGAAACCGTCGATTTCGGGCAGGCCGATGTCGAGCACGATCAGATCGGGCGCCTAACGCCGGGCATGGATCAGCGCGGCGGCCCCGTCGGCGGCGGTCAGCGTGGCAAAGCCCGCACGCTCCAGCGCGATGCGCACCAGATCGCGCAGGCGGGGGCCGTCATCGACGATCAGGATCTTCATAGCGCAGGCTCTGCTTTGGCCATCGCGGCACTGTAGCGGGCGACGCGCCACGAGCGAAAGCCCCAATCGCGCCAGCCCTCGATCCGGGGGCGTTTCGAGATTGGGCAGGAGAAGCCGAACTTCAGCCCCGCAGGGGCACCGGGCGCCGCCATCAGGGCGCCATGCGCCATCGGGCCGAGCGCGCAGATATAGCCATGGTCGGCCGCGGGGCGGGCGAGGTTCTGCGCCGCGATGATCTGCGCGAAATTGACAAAGGCACAAAGGTAGAGCGTTGCAAGGCCCAGCCCCGTGCAGCGGATCAGCAGCCACAGGTTCGGCCGTCCAAGCAGAACCTGCGCCGCGACAAGGCCCAGCCCGGCCGCAACCAGCGCCATCCAGATCAGCGCATAGACCCGCAGATAGGTCAGGCCGAAGGCGTCGATATAGTGCTCCAGCCGCAGCATCGCGGCCCCGCACAGCACCATGTTCTGGGCCAGCCACAGCAGCACCAGCGGCGTCATCGCCCGATGCTCGGCCAGAAAGGGCCGGGCCGCCAGCGCAAATCCCCCCGCCAGCAGCGCCGTCGCCAGCAGCGGATAGGCGCCGCGGTGGGCGTATTCGGCCATGCTCATCCCCTCGGGCAGGGCCGCGCCGAAGACGAGGATGCCCAGATCGCTCACCGATTGGACCGCGATCAGCGCGTTGAACAGCAGCAGCGCGCGCAGCACCGAGCGGGGATTGAGGCCGAAGCGCGCCGCGGCGGGCAGGCGCATGGCGCCAAGCGCCATCGGCTCGGGCATGTCGGGGGCAAGCAGGGGCGCCGTGAAAAGCGCGATGCCGCCCCAGAACAGCGCCCGGGTCACTGTCGCCCAGAGGTCGAGATCCAGCGACAGCAGCCGCGCGATGACCGGGTTCGCCTGCATCAGCAGCGCCAGAAAGACGAGGCTTCCGGCCAGCGGAAAGGCCCAGTCGCGCAGGGATCGGCGCAGGCGGCCCGCGGTCCCGGCGGACCGGACCACCCGTGCGGCCGCCGCCGCGCCGGGCCCCAGCGAGGTCAGGGCGCGGCGCGGCGCAAGGGGCTGGCCCCATTGGCCGGGCAACCGGCCCAGCCAGGCGGCCGTGCGCGCGATGATCTCCGGGGCGCGCGCCCCGGGGCTGCGCAGCCAGACCAGCGCGCCCGCAACCCCGAGGGTCAGGAAGGCCAGCGACAGCGCCTGAACATGCTCCACCACCGGCGCGGCGGCGAGGACAAGCAGCCCAAGCGGCCCCGCCAGCCGCCGCCCGTGCCCGATCGCGGCCACGCCAAGGATCGCCAGCGCAAAGAGCGCCAGCGACAGGCCGGGGCGATGGTGCCAGAACAGCAGATCCGCCAGCAGGATCAGTGCCGCCAGCCCGGCCCAACGCGGCCATCCGGCCGATAGAACGGGGCTCGGCCCGGGGGCGGGGGCGCGGCATCCGGCGCGTCGAGCCACCAGCCGTCGCGTGCGAGCGACCGGGGCAGGCCGGGAATGGAAAGGGGTTGGCGCATGATCTGTCTCCGTAAAATCTCCGGGGACATGGTGCGTCGGGGCTTGTGCAGATGCCGCGCGCGGGATGTGCAGGGTTCGTGCAGACCTGCGCGCGGCCAGATCCCGACCCGGGGGCTCAGCCTGCGAACCGGAAGACCAGCGTGACCGAATCCGACGGAAAGACGGAATCCGAGACCTCGATCGGCGTGCCATCGGGCAGGGTATTGCAGCCGGTCGCCGCGATCACGGGCGTGTGGCGGCCAATCCCCAGCACCTGCGATTCCTGCAGCGTCGGCAGCCGGGATGTCACCAGCGTGTCCGAGCGCAGGAAATCGACGATCCCCACCGCCCGCAGCGCGGTAGTCACCCCCGGGTTGTCCCGGCTCAGCGTCGGCAGGCGCGATACGCTGCGCGGCGAGAAATAGTGCCGCGACACCGACACCGGGCGGTCACCGATGCGGCGCAGGATCTCCACCACCTCGACCGGCACGATCCGGGGCAGGCCAAGATGGCGGGCGATGTCGGTGGGCGGCAAGCGGCGGCGGTGCGACAAAAGCTCGGCCTGACCGCGCAGGCCGAGTTGCACCATGGCCGCCGAAAAGCGCGTGCGGGTCGAGACCGGCAATTCCACATGCGTCATGGCCACCACCGCCCGGGCGCCCTGCCGGCTTTCGATCAGGCCATCGGCCAGCAACGAGGCCAAAGCCCTGCGGACCACATGGCGGCTGACCCCGAAATCCCGCGCCAGCATGGCCTGAGGCGGCAGTTCGGACCCCGCGGGGCGCGCGCCCGAGCGAATCTCCGAGGCCAGCGCCGTGCGCAGATCTTTCCAGTTCATGACACCCTCGCGCGGGGCCTCGGCCGGAAACCGGCACGCCCGTCGCGCCAGGTTGCCCGCCTTGCGTGACACTCCCGTGAAAGCCCGGGCAGGCGCGGTCTGCCGACACATGACCGTTACAGCAGGGGCGGAAGCCTTGGGCACCCTTCGAGAGGATTTCCCAGATGCTGAACGCTACCGCCGCACCGGGCCGCTATTGGAAAGGCAACCTGCACGGTCATTCCACCCTGTCTGACGGCGCCCTGAGCCCGCAGGAGGTCTGCGCCCGATACCGCGCCGCCGGGTATGACTTCATCGCCCTGACCGACCATTTCCGCGGAAACTATGGCTATCCGCTGGCCGATACGCGGCCGTTCCGCGACGCGGACTTCATCACGCTGCTGGGGGCGGAGCTGCATGCGCCCGCCACCGCGCGGGGCGTGGAATGGCATATCCTTGCCGTCGGCCTGCCGCTGGACTTCGCCACGCCCGCGCCGGATGAGACCGGCCCCGCGCTGGCCGCCCGCGCCGCCGCGGCGGGGGCCTTCATCGCCATCGCCCATCCGCACTGGTATCAGCTGACGCCCGAAGACGGCGCGGCCCTCGCCGCCGCCCATGCCGTCGAGGTCTATAACCACACCAGCCACGTCCATTGCGACCGCGGTGACGGGCTGATGTTCTATGACGCGCTTCTGTCCGAAGGCCGCCGCCTGTCGGCGCTGGCGGTGGATGACAGCCACTGGAAGGCCGACGATGCCTTTGGCGGCTGGGTCATGGTCAAGGCCGAGGCGAACACGCCCGAGGCGCTGCTGGCCGCGCTGCACGACGGCGCGTTCTACGCGACCCAGGGCCCGGAGCTGCAGGAGGTGCGCCGCGAGGGCGACGAGATCGTCGTGACCTGCTCGCCCGCCAACACCATCGCGCTGGTGGGACCGGTCAGCGAGAACGTCCGCGCCCTTGGCACTGGCCTGACCGGCGCGCGTCTTCCGCTGTCCCGCTTTGCCGGAACCTGGTGCCGGCTGGCGGTGACCGATGCGCAGGGCCGCCGCGCCTGGTCCAACCCGCTGTGGCTTGACTGACTTCACCCGACAAGGAGGACGACCCGTGAAACGCCTGATTCTGACCACCGCGCTTTGCCTGCTGGCGGTGCTGCCCGCCGCCGCGCAAGAGCTGCGTGTGGCCCTGCCCACGCAGATTGCCAACTTCGATCCGCAGGACCAGACCGGCAACGATTCCGCTCCGATGCTGTATCAGGTCTATGACACGCTGATCGAGCGTGACCTCTATGCCCAGCCGCTGACCTTCAAGCCCGGCCTCGCCACCGCGTGGCGGCAGGTCGCGCCGACCATCTGGGAATTCGACCTGCGGCAGGGCGTGATCATGCATGACGGCACCGTGATGGATGCCGCCGACGTGGAATTCTCGCTCGACCGGATCTTCCACAAGGACCCGGAATTCCTGTCGACCTGGGGCCGCTGGTTCTACAATTTCGCCGATGTCGAGGTGGTGGACCCGCAGACCGTGCGCATCCACACGCTGCGCCCCGAACCGCTGTTCGAGACGCTGATCTCGGCCCGGCAGGCCGGTATCACCTCGAAAGAGCATTACGACGCCCTCGGGTTTGACGAGGCCTCGCTGAAGCCGGTCAGCACCGGCCCCTACCGGGTGAGCGAGTTCGTGCCCAAGGACAAGGTGGTGATGGAGCGCTTCGCCGATTTCTGGGGCGAGGCGGCACCCTTCGAGCGGATCACCTTCCTGCGCGTGTCCGAGGTTGCAAGCCGCGTGACCGGGCTCGTCAACGGCGAATTCGACCTGATCACCAACATTCCGCCCGATCAGGAAACGGCGCTGGATGTGGCGGGCATCGACACGCTGGGCGTGACATGGCCGATGTTCCACGTCTGGGTCCTGCATATGACCAATGGCGTGACCGCGGATGCCCGCGTGCGCCGCGCGATGCGGCTGTGCACCGACCGGCAGGCGCTGGTGGACGGGCTCTGGGGCGGCAAGGCGGCGGTGCCCCATGCGCATCAGTTCAAGGAATACGGTGCCCCCTATTACATGCCCGAACTCGATCTCATCAAGCATGACCCCGCAGAGGCAAAGCGCCTGCTGGCCGAAGCGGGCTATGCGGGCGAGCCGATCATCGCGCAGTTCACCAAGAGCTATTATCTCTATGGCGATCTGGCCGCGCAGGTGATCCAGCAGCAGTGGAAGGACTGGGGGCTGAACCTGCAACTGCAGCAGATCGAGAAATATGACTACGAGGTTCTGAACACGCGCGCCTGGTCGAACCCGATGTACTATCCCGACCCGATGGGCGCGATGGACACCCATTGGTCGGATGCCTCCTGGACCTCTCAGGACAAGCTGTGGCAGCCGCAATCGCCGGACTGGGCCCCGACCTACGAGGCCGCCCGCTATGGCGAAACCCCCCCAGATCCGCCGCGACGCCGATCGCAAGCTGCTGGAGCTGTCGGAGGAGGAATCCGGCTGGATCCTGCTCTATCAGCCGCACGAGCTTTACGCGATGCGCGAGGGGCTGAGCTTCCGCATCCCGACCGCAGACCGGCCCTATGTCCTGCCGCTGCGCGCGGGCGAGATCACCGTGGCCCCCGCCCAGTGACGCAGCTTTGCCCGGGCCGGCATCCTCCGGCCCGGGACCGTTCCGGCACAGGCGAGGCCCCCCATGCTCAGCTTCATGACATGGCGCGCGCTGCGCGCGGTGGTGACGATGTTTCTGGTGCTCGTCATCGCCTTTCTGACCGTCCGCCTGTCGGGCGAGCCGTTCGAGGCGATGTTCCCGCAGGGGATCACCGCCGAGGCAGAGGCCGCGTTGCGCCGCAAATGGCAGCTCGACCTGCCGCTGCATGAACAGTTCCTGATCTATCTGGGCAAGATCCTCAGCGGCGATTTCGGCCGATCGCTGTTCACGCATGAACGGGTGTGGGAGATTTATGCCGTGCGGATGCCTGCCACGCTGTCGGTGGGGGCGCTCGCGCTTGTGCTGGCGATTGCGCTGGGCATTCCGCTGGGTGCCGTGTCGGCGCTCCGGCGCGGGGCGGCCTCGGAGCGGATCGCGATGGGGGCCGCCTTTCTTGGCTATGCCGTGCCGCATTTCGTGCTGGGGATCGGGCTGATCCTGCTCTTTGGCTATCACTGGCGGGTTCTGCCCACCTCGGGGCTGGACACCGGCGCCCATTACATCCTGCCGGTCCTGACGCTGGCCGTCCCGATGATCGCGGGGCTCGCCCGGTTCATGCGCGCGGCGATGCTGGATGCGGTCAGCCAGCCCTTCGTGCTGACCGCCGCCTCCAAGGGGCTGAGCCGGGGGCGCATCGCCCGCGCCCATGTGCTGCGCACCGCGCTGGTGCCGCTGATCACCGTGCTCGGGCTTGAGGTGGCGGGGCTGGTGAACGGGTCGGTCTTTGTCGAGGCGGTCTATTCCCTGCCCGGGGTCGGCCGGGTGCTGGTGTCCTCGGTCGAGGATCGTGATTTTCCGGTGCTGCAATTCGGCGTGATCGCCTATGCCGGGCTTGTCGTGCTGATCAATCTGCTGGTGGATCTGGCCAATGTCCTCGCCGATCCCCGGGTCCGGGTGGAGGGCTGACGCATGACCGAGAGCTGGTCACAGACGCGCCCCAGCGCCCCCTCGGG
>JACXUS010000333.1 GCA_014763785.1 Sphingomonadales bacterium
GGGGGGGGATCATCGCGGCGACCGGCTCCGCGGTCAGCCGGGCGGCCCCGACATAGCCGCCCATCCCCACCGACAGCAGCATCGGCGCGGCGCCGGGCGGCAAATCTTCGGCCAGGACGGTATCGAGCAGCAGGAACGGGTCGCAGACATAGCAATGTCCGACCTCGGGCAGCAGATCGAGCCGCACCCGCGACGGCGCCACGCCCTGCGCCCGGCAGAACATCTCCCAGGCGAGGCGGTTGACGTTATGCGCCAGCAGCAGGTTGTTGCCGGTCCAGTCGAACCCGGCCGCCTCCAGCGCGCGCGCAACCATCTGCCCATGCGCGGCAAAGAAGGCGCCCATTTCGGCCGTGGTCCCGACCCGCCCGCGGGCAAATTCCGGGTGGGTGTGCAGCGTCACCGGGCCCAGACGATGGCCGCCGGGCTGAAGATCGACGATCATGCCGCAAAACGCATCGCCCATCATCGTGCAGCCCGGAACATAGCGGTCCGCCATCGGCAGGCCGACATGGCTGTCGCCGCCCAGCAGCAGCACCGACCGCGCCAGCCCGCCGTGCAACAGCGTGCGCGCCAGATCCAGCGCCCAGAAGAAGCCGCTGCAATTGTGCTGATCCACCTCATAGGCCCGGCGCAGCCCGCGCAGGAGCGGATGCCTGTGCCGGAGCGCGGGCAGCGGCGATTGCGCGGCCTGAAACGGCTGGCCATGCACATGGATCACCGCATCGGGCGCCTCGCCGCTGTGGTGGCGCGACAGCCTCTCGACGATCCGCGACAGCTGATCGGGCAGCGTCTCGCCCTCGGGCACGGCCGCGACCTGCTCGATGCCGAAAAGCCGCCGGAACACCTGCGCTTCGGCCCGGTTGCCACCGGCCGCGGCGACGATATCGCCGACATCGATCCGCCCGGCGGGAATATGGGTCGCCAGCGCCGCAAGCCTCATAGCCGGGCCTCCGCGCTCAGGGTCGGGTCACGCAGGAGCACGGTGACCACCTCGCCCTGCTCGAAGGTGGCCAGCAGCACATGGCCCCGCTGCCCCGCGTGGCGGGCCAGTCCGGCCAGCGGTCCGGCGCAGAGCCAGCCATCCTCGCAGGCGATGACCGGACCTTCGGGCGCGGCAAGGCGGGTGACGGCCGGGTCGGCGATGACCGTCACCGCTTCGCGCGCAAGGCCCTGCGCCGCGCAAAGACCCGACAGGTAGCGCGACAGATCCGCCGGGGCGAGGCCGATGCTGCGGGCATAGCCTGCATAGACCAGCCCGGGATCGGCCGGTTCTGCCCCGCCTGCCTCGAGCAGCAGCGCCGCCGCACTGTTGCGCGGCCGCAGCCGGTCCAGCTCGGGCGTGCGATAGAGAAGATGCTTCTGGTCCATCGCCAGAACCAGCGCCCGCCGCCGCCCGTCACGCAGATACCGCGCCGCAAGGTCAAGCGCGAACAGCGGCGCCGAGGGGCCGCGATCCGAAATGGCAAAGCCAAGCCCGGACTCGATCTCCAGCCGGTTCTGCACGAAATTGGTGACCGAGGTGCCCAGATGCAGATCGGGCAGCCAATGCGCCATCAGCACCAGATCGATCCCCGCCAGATCGACCCGGCCCGACAGATCCTCGAGCAGCCGTTCGGCCATCGCGGCATAGGGGGCGCGGTCGGGCGCGGTCAGCCATGCGGTGACATTGCTGTCGCGCGCGCTGTCATAGGCACGCCCGTTGGAGCGGAAGAACCGCGCGTTGAAATCCTCCCAATAGTCGCGCTGATCCAGCCAGTCCTCCTGCGCGGGCTCAAGACAGCCGAAGTCCCCCGCGGCGATATGCGCCGGATTGAGGTGCAAGGTCATGCCGGCACCTCGGAGAGATAGGCCCGGAAGGCGTTGAGCAGGTGGATGTTCGAGGTGCCCTCCATATATTCAAACGCTTTCGCGTCGCGCAGCTTGCGCCGCAGCAGGCTGTCGGCGAAGAGCTGCGGCGCGGCCTCGGCGGCGATCCGGCGCACCAGCTCATCCGAGAAGGCGATCGCCTGAAACTTGATCTCGCTGATCCGGTGGCTGCGCGGCGCGCCCCGCTCCTGATCGGCCAGAACCGAGCTGAGCCGCCCGAGCAGCGCGCGATAGCGCAGCGCCATATCGGCGAAATCCGCGCCGCGGCCGGCCTGCTCCAGGCGGTCGAGCATCCCGCGGGCATTGCCCAGTGCCAGCGCCGCCACGACCGGGCGGTTGCGCTCGAAGACGCCGTTGATCGCCATGAACCCGTCGCGCAGCCCGGCGCGCCCGTCTGCGGCCGCCCCGATCAGCATCTCGGGGGTGACGGGCAGGTCGCGCATCTCCAGCCGGCACAGATCGGCGCCCTTGAGACCCGCGGCGGGCAGGCGCGTGATGGTGATGTGGCGGGCCAGCTCGGCGGGGGCGAGCATGACCAGCGCCGCCCGGCCGGTCGCCTCCATCCGGGCGAAGACCAGACCGATCGCGGCGCGCGCAACGCCGCCCACCAGCATCTTGGTGCCGTTCAGCACCATGCTGCCATCGGGACGCGTCGTGATCACGGTCGATCCGTTCGAGGCATCCGAGCCGACCTCGGGTTCGGTCACGGCAAAGAAGGTGCCCTGCGGCCCCGAGCGATAGGCGCCGAAGAAACGCTCGATCTGCGCCGGGCTGCCCGCGGCCAGAACCGCACCCCCCGACAGCGAGGGCCCCGGCAGGGCAAGGATGCAGCTCGGATCGAAGCGCGCCAGACGCTCGATCAGGGCGACATGCAGACTGTGCGAGCAGCTCTCCAGCCCCAGATCGGTCGCGGCCAGCGGGAAGCCGTTATAGGCATCCGTGACGCCAATCGTGGTCAGCGCGCGCACCGTGGGATCGTCCCAAAGCGCGGTCCAGGCCCCGGGGTCCTGTTCCAGCTGCGCGCCGCAGCGCTCGAACAGGGGGCGCAGGGGCGCCATGCGATCCAGCGCGGGGTGATCAAACGGCGCGGGCAGGGGGG
>JACXUS010000334.1 GCA_014763785.1 Sphingomonadales bacterium
GTCGTGGCGGGGCCACGACTCCCCCGGGATATTTCGGGCACTGTTGAGGGGGAAGCGCCGCTCCCAGCTAATCATCTGTGCGGAAATATCCTCGGGGGTGCCGGTCGGGCGCCATCGCGCCTGACCGGCGACGGGGGCAGACAGCCCCCGGCTTTGGGCCGCGCTTACCGCCCGATATCGTTCAGATCATAGGGCGTGCCCTGATAGATCTCGTTGATCCAGTTGCCGTAGAGCAGATGCGCATGGCTGCGCCAGCGGTTCGTGGGCGCCCGGCTCGGGTCGTCGTCGGGGTAGTAATTCGCGGGCACATTGATCGCCTTGCCCGCCGCAATATCGCGGTCGTATTCTTCCTTGAGCGTGCCGCTGTCATATTCGAAATGGTTGAAGATATAGAGCGCGCGGTGGCCCGGGTCTTCGACCAGGCAGGGGCCGGTGTCATCCGAGGCGATCAGGGTTTTCAGCCCCGCGGCCGCGATTTCCTCTTCGCGCATCTCGGTCCAGCGGCTGACCGGCACCAGAACATCATCCGAAAATCCGCGCAGATAGGGCGAGGCGGGTGCCAGATTGCGATGCCGGAAGCAGCCGAAGGCCTTGTGATCCAGCATATGTTTCTGGATGCCGTGGAAGTAATAGGCCATCGCCATGCCGCCCCAGCAGACGCCGAAGGTCGAGAAGACATGGCTTTGCGTCCAGTCGAAGACCCGTTTCAGCTCGTCCCAATAGGTCACCTCCTCGAAGGGCAGATGCTCGATGGGCGCGCCGGTGATGATCAGCCCATCGAAGCGCTCGCCCGCCTCGGCGACCTCGGCGAAGGGCCGATAGAAGGTCTCCATATGTTCGGCGGCGGTGTTCTTGGTCTGATGCTCGGTCATGCGGATCAGCTGGAAGTCGATCTGCAGAGGCGTCGCGCCGATCAGCCGGGCGAACTGGTTTTCGGTCTGGATCTTCTTCGGCATCAGGTTCAAGAGGCCAATCCGGATCGGCCGGATATCCTGCGTCGCCGCGCGCCCGGGGCTCATCACCATGACGCCTTCCTTCGACAGGATGTCAAAGGCGGGAAGCGTTTCTGGCAGGGTGATGGGCATTTTTCCTCGGGCTCCTTTATCCGGCATAACCGGCCGGTGTTAACAACTTATCTGCGGCGGGCGGGGCCGGGGCTCAGGCCGCGGGCAGGGCCGCCGCGATCAGCGATGTAAAGTCTTTCTCGTCGCGGACAAGGGCGACATCCTCTGCCCGCACCTTCACGCCCCAATTGGCCGCCATCGCGCCGTAGCGCGGCTGGCGCGCCTCGAGCGCCTCGCGATAGGTCCAGCGCACGAAATCGTCGGGGTCAACCTCCTCCTCGCGCAACCCGCGCTCGACGCGGTATTGCACCCATTTGCGCTCGAGAAATTCGGGGCGGTAATACATCGGCTTCGGCGCGCGATCAAAGCGGCGCACGAGTTCCGCGGTATGCGCCTCCGAGCCCTCGATCCAGACCATCAAGAGCTTTTGCGACAGTGCCGTCAGGATCGGGTCGGCGGGGTCCGTGGGGTCCACCACCTCGCAGATCGAGCCGCCCGAGTCGCAGACGAAATTCTCGATGCCATAGATCGTGCGGGCGCGTTCAACGAAGGCCACGGTATCCAGCAGCGCGGCTTTCTCGGCGGTGCGGTGCTGATCCTGCCGCTGGCAATAGTCCTCAAACGGCAGCCCGCCGCGGGCCTGCGAGCCGGGCTTGCCCAGATAGGTGGAAAGCGGTGCGAGATTGTCGAAGGTGATGTTGCTGGCGATATACACGCTGTCCGACAGCAGCAGTTCCCGCAGGAACGGCACCTTCATCGCCTCGCGCTTGAAGTTGTCGGCGATATATTCGCCCATGTAGCGGGTGCCGATCCGGTAATCGACCGAGTAATGGAACCAGCCATTGCCGCGCAGCATCGCCGAGAGATAGGTCTTGCCAAGGCCCGACATGCCGAACAGGAGCACCCGCTTGCGCGGAGCCTCGAGCCAGTCGCGGCGGTTGCGATAGATCATCGGTGTTCCCCGGGTTGTTCCGGCCCCGGGTTTAACGCGCCCGCCCGCCGCCGTCACGGGGTTTTGCGGTTCAGCACCAGCAGCCCCGCCGCCAGCAGCGCAAAGCCGCCAAGCGCGGTCAGCCCGAGCTGTTCGTGATAGACAAGCGCGCCCGCGACAATTGCCACCGGCGGGATCATCAGCGTGACCAGAAGCAGATTGCCCGCCCCCGCCAGCGCAAGGATGCGATAATAGAGCAGATAGGCCAGTGCCGAGCAGCCGACCCCGAGCCAGATCAGCGCGCCCCAGGTGCTCAGGCCCCAGCCCTGCGCAGGCAGCCCCTCCAGCATCAGCGTCAGCGGGATCATCCAGAGCGTCGCGCCGCTCAGCATTCCGGCGGCGGCCAGTTCCGGCGCAAGGCCGCGGGTCGCGCTGCGGGCATAGGCGGCGGCCAGCCCATAGCTTGCCGAGGCGCCAAGCACCGCGATCTGCCCGGCCGAGCGCAGGTCGAACCCGCTGAGCGCCTCGGGGCCAATCGCCAGCACCACGCCCGCAAAGCCGAGCCCCGTGCCGATCACCCGGTTGCGCGTCAGCCGCTCATCGGCAAAAAGCGCCGCCGCAATCGCCACGCCAAAGAGCGCGGTCGAGGCATTGAGGATCGCGGCAAGCCCGCTCTCGATATGCTTCTGGCCCCAGACGATCAGCGAGAAGGGGATGACATTGTTCAGCATCCCCATGATCAGAAAGCGCCCGATCAGCTTTGGCGCGCGCGGCACCGGGATGCGCCGGAGCGCGATCCAGAGCCAGAGCGCGGCGGCGCCGAGCCCCACGCGCAGCGTCACCACGCTGAGCACCCCCGCCTCGGCCAGCGCCGCGCGGTTCGACAGGAACGAGGTGCCCCAGACCAGCGCCAGCGCGGCCAGCAGCGTCCAGGCGAGGGGGGAGAGGCGGGGGGCAGGGCTGTGG
>JACXUS010000335.1 GCA_014763785.1 Sphingomonadales bacterium
ATCCAGTGCAAAGCCGCGCGCCGTGGTGTCAGAGGCCTCTGGCAGGCGATCGCTGCGCGGTCGGATCAGGCATCGACCGAAGGTTTGGCTCCGGCCATCAGGCCGGCATAGTCCTCTGCCCCCTCGACCCGCAGATAGGGCGGCAGTTTGCCGCGTTGGCCCATGGGCAGGATGAAGACCCCCTGCGCGCGGGCGCCCTTGCCTGTGCCGCGGCGCCCCAGCATCGCCGGTTTCGCCCCGTTCGCCCCGCGGATCGCGGCCCAGAGCGCCTCGCCCTCGCGCCGGGTCAAGAGCTTGCGCGCGGGGCGGGCGGGGCGCGCCAGCAGCCGGGCCGGCGGCGGCGTCTCGACCCGGGCGAGCAGCAGTCGCGCCTCGGGGCCGAGATGCAGGCTTTCCACCGGGGCGCCGGCGGCCATCAGCACCTCGTGGCGCTCCATCAGCAGATGCACATAGCCGATGCGCGCGCGGGGCGCGAGGCGCACGGTCGCGCCATTGAGCAGGCAGAGCGCGGGGGCGAGCACCTCCTCGACGCCATGGGCGGCGCGCACCTCGGGGCCGGTCAGCAGCACGCGATGCTGTTGGCTCAGCGCGAAGGGCGCGTGGTTGCCCAGCACATCGGGCGCGAACCAGACCGGCGCCGCGCGCGAGCGCCCGATGACATTGGTGCGCGCGACCCAGACCACCGGCTGCAAGCCGCGGTCGCGGGTCGCAAGACGCATACCCGCGACGATCTCGCCCGCGGGGCAGGGGCCGTCCTCGGTCTCGATCGGGGTTTCGGGGGCGAAACAGGGGGCGGCATAGCTCGCCGCATTGGCATCGATGGTATAGAAGCCCGGCGGGTTGCCGCCGCTGAAATTGTTCCAGTACCAGTTTTCCAGATCGAATTCCGGGGTCCAGACCACCTGTACCAGATCGCCGTTCGGGTCGAGCCCCTCGAACACCACCGCCCAGCCATCGTCCCCGTCGAGGGAAATCGGATCCGACCGGATCACCACTGCATTCTGGATCGTGGTGCCGCCATTGCCCTGAAAGGTCAGCGTATAGGTATCGCCGGGCGAGAAGATATAGGGCGTCGCATCGCCCGGCTGGCTCTCGATCACCAGATTCGAGGTCGAATTCGGCGGATAGTCAAAGGTCGAGGTCCCCGGACCGTTGTTCACATTGCCATCGGTCGCGGCGGCGAATTGGGTGTCGAGGGCGTAGATCGTAAGCGTCAAGGGGCGACCCGGTGTTGTTTGCCCCCCGATCCTCGCATGACGGAGTTAGCAAAGCCTTAAGCGGTACCGGCCTTGCCGCACTTTCAGGGCTTCATCGACCCGGTTTCCACGAAGCGTTGATGCCAGCTGAGCGCCTCCCCCAAGATGTTGGGGGCATGCAGGCCATAGCTGCCGCGTAGGGCACGGTCGAAATAGTCCTGCAGCAAGGGTCGGAAATCGGGGTGCGCGCAGCGCTCGATGATCGTGCGGGCGCGGGCCTTGGGCGAGAGGCCGCGCAGATCGGCCAGCCCCTGCTCGGTCACGATCACCTGCACATCCTGCGCGATATGGTCGGTATGCGCCACCATCGGCACGATCGCCGAGATCGCGCCGCCCTTGGCGGTGGACGGGGTCATGAAGATCGACAGATAGGCGTTGCGCGCGAAATCGCCCGAACCGCCGATGCCGTTCTGGATGCGCGAGCCCATCACATGGGTCGAGTTGACGTTGCCGTAGAGATCGGCCTCGATCAGCCCGTTCATCGCGATACAGCCCAGACGCCGGATCAGCTCGGGGTGGTTCGAGATCTCCTGCGGGCGCAGGATCAGCTTGCCCTTGTAGCGCTCCAGCTCGTCGTTGAAGCGATGCGCCACCTCGGGGCTGAGCGAGAGCGCCGTGGCAGAGACGGTCGCCAGCTTGCCCGCGGCCAGCATCTCCAGCATGCCGTCCTGAATCACCTCGGTGAAGGCGGTCATCTGCTCGAAGGGGCCCTCCATCAGCCCCGACATCACCGCATTCGCCACATTGCCGACCCCCGATTGCAGCGGCAGAAGCTGGCGGGGCAGGCGGCCCATCGCGACCTCATGCCCGAGGAAGTCGAGGATATGTCCCGCGATCGCGCGGGCCTTGGCGTCGGGCGGGCTGAAGGGGGCGTTGCGGTCGGGGATGCCGGTTTCCACCACGGCCACGACCTTGGCCGGATCGACGCGGAAGGTCGGCTGGCCGATCCGGTCATCGGGACGGATCAGCGGGATCGGCACGCGGTGGGGCGGCAAAGCGGTGCCGTAATAGATGTCGTGCATCCCCTCGAAGGCCTCGGATTGCCAGCTGTTCACCTCGAGGATGATGTGGTCGGCAATGTCGAGCCAGGTCTTGTTATTGCCCACCGAGGAGGACGGGATCAGCGCGCCCTCGGGGGTGATGCCAGAGATTTCGATCACCGCCCAGTCGAGCTTGCCGAGGAAGCCTTGCCAGGCCATCGGCGCGACCTGGCTCAGGTGCATGTCGAAATACTGCATCTGGCCCTTGTTGATGCGCTCGCGCGCGATCGGGTCCGAGTTGTAGGGCAGGCGGAATTCGATGCCATCGGCACGGGCGAGCGCGCCGTCGAGCTCGGGCCCGGTCGAGGCGCCGGTCCAGACCTTGACCTTGAACGGGCGGCCCGCGGCATGCTCGCCCTCGATCCGGGCGGCCAGCGCCTGCGGCACCGCCTTCGGATAGCCCGATCCGGTGAAGCCCGACATGCCGATGGCGGCGCTCGAGGGGATCAGGGCGGCGGCATCGGCCGCGGACATGGTCTTGGCGCGGAAGGCGTCGGATTTGATCCGGCTGGCGGGAAGGGTGGTGAACATGGGGGTCCTCCTCAGGGCGGCGCGGTATGCCGTCGCATACGGGCGCTTTGGCCCATGGGAACCACGTCGGGCAAGCCTTGTCCAATCTTGGCGGCTATGCGCTGGATGCATGGGTTGCGCAGCGCCGTGCGC
>JACXUS010000069.1 GCA_014763785.1 Sphingomonadales bacterium
TCATCGCCCTGATCTGCCGCGTGGGCCAGCAGTCGCTGGCGGTTTTCGCGGCCTCCATGGTCTTGGCGCGGGTTTTGGGCGCGGTGCTTGCTCTGGCCGGGGGGGGCGCGCTGGCGGCTCTTGCGGTCAATCTGGCCGGGTTTGCGCTGATCATCGCCGTGGCGCGGCTGGCCGCCTATTTCAAGAGCCAGCCGTGGAAGAGCGCGCGCGAACGCCGGCCCACCGCAGCCCCTGAGGCCGCGAAACTGGGCCTGCGGTGATGCCTCGGGTCGCGCGCCGCAGAAACGCTGGCGGGTTCGGGGACCCGACGGCAAGGTCAATCGCACCCGGTTCGCCGCTGTCCACGGGGCCATCCACGACAAGGCCGGGCCGGATGCCCCGACCGGCGTTTCGGTGGCGCCTTACCCTGCGGAGGATGACATGAGACGCGCGGTAACGGGCCCTGCCCCGACCTTGACCCGGACCCTGCCCCGGACCCTGCCCCGGACCCTGACTGTGACCCTGACCCTGGGCCTGGCCCTTCTTGCCACCACGGCCGCCGCCGATTGCAGCGGGGCGGCGGGCCCGTGCGAGCTGCCCGGGGGCAGCTATCACATCCTCCTGCCGGACGGGGCCAAGGCGCCGGTCCCGGCGATCCTGCTGCTGCATGGCTATGGCGGCGCGGGTCTGGGCATGATCCGCAATACGGGGATGGTCAACCGGATGCTGGGGCGCGGCTATGCCGTGATCGCGCCGGACGGCCAGAAACGCGCGCGG
Source organism: Sphingomonadales bacterium (assembly GCA_014763785.1). Lineage (GTDB taxonomy): Bacteria > Pseudomonadota > Alphaproteobacteria > Rhodobacterales > Rhodobacteraceae > Rhodobacter. The sequence continues at coordinate 757 of JACXUS010000069.1, forward strand.
GGCGCGGGGCGAGACTGGGATTTCCACCCCGACCGCCCGGCGGCAAGGGATGAGACGGCCTTTCTGATCGCAGTGGCCGATGATGCCGCCACCTGCTTCGGCCTGCAGCGGGATGCGATGCTGCTGGCAGGCTTTTCCATCGGCGGGTCGCTGACCAGCTATGTCGCCTGCCCGACGCCGGACGCCTTTGCCGCCTATGCCCCGGTGGCGGGCAGCTTCTGGCGGCCGCACCCGACAGGCTGCGCGGGGCCGGTGCGCCTGTTGCACACCCATGGCACGGCCGACCGGACCGTGCCGCTGGATGGCCGCGAGATCATGCCCGGCCTCGTGCAGGGCAATGTCTTCGAGGCGATGGAGATCTGGCGCCTCACCAACGGATGCACACCCGCGGACCGGACCGAGAGCCTCGGCCTCTATGCGCTGCAGCGCTGGACCGACTGCCTGCCCGGCACCGACCTGCGCTTCGCCCTGCATGAGGGGGGCCACAGCATCCCCGAGGGCTGGGCAGAGATGGCCCTCGACTGGTTCGAGGCGCGCTGACTACCAGCGCAGGGCCCGCGCGCCGATCAGGGTCGAGACAAGCGCGACCCCGGCAATCGCCAGCCCGTACCAGGTGACATAGAACAGCGGGCTGTCCTCGATGCAGTAAAGCGCATAGACCGCCGCCGACAGGCCCGCGCCGGCCAGCCCGGCAACGCAGTCCGCCATCCGCGGGGCCGTCACCGCCCCCTGCCGCAAGGTATAGAGCAGCGCCGCCACCGGCAGGACCGACAGAAGCGGGATCGACACAAGGCAGGTGGTCCTCGTCTTGCCGAGCGTCGCCATCTGCCGCGCCTCGGCAGGTGTGGTGACCCAGGCCCAGAGCAGCACCCCCAGCGCCGCCATCGCGACAGCCGCCAAAGGCCAGAGGCGCGCGGTCTCGGCCCCCTCTGGCCGGGCGAGATGCAGCGCCAGACGGGCCGAGGCCAGACCGAGCGCCCCCGTCAGCACAATGCGCGCGACGGAAACCGGCGTCAGCAGGGCCGAGCCCAGGTCGGCCCGGACGCCAAGCGCAAACCAGACGGCCAGGATCGCAATCAGCAGGGCAGGCACCAGCCCCGCAGTCAGGGTGGTTCGCAAGGCGGGGGCCGGCAGCGTATCGGCGGCAAGGGCCCGGATCAGATCGTCAGTCTTCATGTCACATGCCTTTCCCGAAGGATGGCCAAAGTCTTCAATGCCCTGCGCAAGGCGCCACGACCGCGTCCCGCGAGATGGCACCGGGCCGGGGCCGGACGATGCCGCGCAGATCCGGGGTCCCGGCCCGAAGACATCGGCCATCGCCCCGCGCATCCCCGCCCTGTGCAGCCGCCGGAAACTGCCCGCATCGCTCTGCCTTGTCCGTCATCACGTCCTGCAGTTCGCCCCCCGCGTCGCATTCGTTACACATACCCGCAGAACGCGCCGCAGCCTGCCCGCTACACACAAGATCGTGACAGCCGTAACGCGCGCCCGGGCTTGGCGAAGAGCATCGTGACACCCCGCCCGTGCCGCTGGCGCGCTAGGGGAGAAAACGAAGAGGAGACCGGAAGGATGCAAAGGGCTGGACGATCAGGCGTGGGGCCGGAGCGGGCAGGATCGCTGTGCCATGTGCCATCGGGCCGGGCGGGCCGTCCCGGGGCGCGAGGCCTGTCACACCCGGGCCGCGCGCCCTCCCCCCGGGGCGCCGGGCGGATGAAGAGGACCCCGGCATGGACCTGATCTTCGCCTATCTGGCGGGGCTGCTGACCCTGATTAACCCCTGCGTCCTGCCGGTGCTGCCGATTGTTCTGGCCTCCAGCCTGCACCGGGACCGCCGCGCGCCCCTTGTCCTGGCCGCGGGGATGAGCCTGTCCTTTGTCACGCTTGGGCTTGGCGTGACCGCGCTTGGCCCGGCCCTTGGCCTCGACAGCGATGGGGTCGCGCGGGGGGCCGCCCTGGCGATGGTGGGCTTCGGGCTGGTGATGCTGGTGCCCGCGCTGTCGGGGCGCTTTTCCACGGCAACGGCGGGCTTTGCTGCGCGGGCCGATGCGCAGATCGACGCGGCGTCCGACGCGGGACTGTCCGGGCAGTTCCTTTCGGGCGCATTGCTGGGCGCGGTCTGGAGCCCCTGCATCGGCCCGACGCTGGGCGCGGCCATCGCGCTGGCCTCGACGGGTGAAAGCCTGGGGCGCGCGGGCCTGATCATGACGGCCTTCGCGCTGGGGGTGTCAACCCTGATCCTCGGACTTGCCTATGGTGCGAAATCCGCGATCCGGCGGCGGCAAACCGTTTTGCGCCGCATGGCCGAGATCGCCAAGCCGGTGATGGGCGTGACCTTCATCGCCGTGGGCCTCGCGCTCTGGTTCGGCCTGCACCATGTCATCGAAGGCTGGTTGCTGCGGGCCCTGCCCGCCTGGCTGATCGACTTTTCCGTTTCCATCTGACCCGCAAAGGAGCTTCCATGCAACGTCGTGATTTCTTGACCCTGACCGCCAGCCTTCCCCTCCTTGGCCTTGCCTCGCGTGCCATGGCCGCAACGCAATACACGCCCGGCGCCGCGGAAGCGTCCATGGATGCGGGCAAGGTCGTGCTACTGGACTTCTGGGCCAGCTGGTGTTCGACCTGCGCCGCGCAGGAACGCGTGCTGGCCGCGCTGAAATCCGAAAACCCGGATTACGAAAAAAACATCGCCTTCTTCATCGTGGACTGGGACCAATACGGCAAGGGCGAGCTGTCCAAGGCCCTGAACATCCCGCGCCGCTCGACGCTGGTCGCGCTCAGGGGCCGCAAAGAGCTTGGCCGGATCGTGGCCGGCACCGGCACGGCCGAGATCAAGGCGCTTCTGGACGCGGCGCTTGCCGCGGCGTGACGGCCCCCATCGGTTCACGCAGGCTCTGTGCGGCACCTTTCGCCGCACAGACCCCTTGCCCTGGGCGATCCGGTCAGGGCCATCGTGATGCGCGGCTTGTCCTTGGACAGTGTTGCCCCGGGCGGGCAGCCAACATAAGTATTAGTTATATATAAGATATTTCTCATAACTTGACGCGTCAGGTGCGACCGGCCGCGTCCGTCGCAAAGCGCGTCCTGCCGGATGGCTGACGGCCGTCGCTAGGCCGCGACATGCGCCAGCAACAGGCAGCTCTGGCTGTTGATCACGCCGGGGATCTCGCGGATCGCGCGCAGCACACGGTCGAAATCGACCAGCGAGCCGGTGCGGATCTCCACCACCAGATCCCAGGCGCCATTCGTGGCATGCACGGTGCTGACCTCGGGCAGGCCGGTCAGCGTGCGGATCACCTGCCGCGACAGCTTGCCCTGCAGCTCGACCAGCGTGATGGCGCGGACCTCGCCCTCGACATCCACATCGGTCTCGATGGTGAAGCGCCGGATCCGGCCCTCGGCCAGCAGGGTATCGAGCCGCAGCTTGGCCGTGGTGCGCGACACCTGCGCGGCATGGGCCAGCTCGGTGATGCTCATCCGGGCGTTCTGGCGCAGCGCGGCGATGATCCGGCGGTCGGTGGCGCTAAGATCGCTCATCTGGTCACTTTGTCCATTCGGCTTTTCAGAGTGACCAGATCAAATAGCAAAAATTGCAAAATTCCAAGCGAAACCTGCAAGCGCCCTTGGAACCCTTATGCCGAAGAGGGAGCAGACCATGACGCGACGCAGTATCATTTTCGGGGCGCCGATCCAGAGCGGCACCCATCAGCCGGGTTGTGTGATGGGGCCCGCGAGCCTGCGCACCGCGGGGCTGATCACCAGCCTGCAGGCGCTTGGCTGGGCGGTCGAGGATCAGGGCGATCTGTCGATCCCGGCCCAGAGCGCGCTGCCGCATGCCAACCCGGCGGTGCATCATCTGGCCGAGACCCGCGCCTGGATCGAGCTGCTCACCACCCGCGCCGAGGCGGCCGCGGCGGGCAGCGATCTGCCGGTGTTTCTGGGCGGCGATCATTCGATGTCGGCGGGTACGATGGCGGGGATGGCGGCCCATGCCGCGCGGCTCGGGCGGCCGCTCTTCGTGCTCTGGCTCGATGCGCATCCCGATCTGCATTCGCTAGACACCACCGAAAGCGGCAATCTGCACGGCACGCCGGTGGCCTATGCCTGTGGCCTTGGCGGGTTCGAGGCCTATCCGCCGCTCGCCCATGCGATCGACCCGACGCGGGTCTGCATGATGGGCATCCGCTCGGTCGATACCGCCGAGCATCGCCGCATTCTGGACCACGGGATCGAGGTGCATGACATGCGCGCCATCGACGAAACCGGCGTTGTGGCGCCCCTGCGCGCCTTCATCGAACGGGTGCGGGCCGCCAATGGCCTGCTGCATGTCAGCTTCGACGTGGACTTCCTCGATCCCGGCATCGCGCCCGCGGTGGGCACCACCGTGCCCGGCGGCGCGACCTTCCGCGAGGCGCATCTGATCATGGAATATCTCTGCGATTCCAACATCGTCACCTCGCTCGATCTGGTCGAGCTGAACCCTTTCCTTGATGAACGCGGGCGCACCGCCTCGCTGATGTGCGACCTGGCGGCCAGCCTCTTTGGCCGCCGCGTGCTCGACCGCCAAACCCGGAGTTTCTCATGATGCTGCGCCCGCAACCCTCGTCGCTGGCCTATGTGCCCTTCGTCTCGGTCGAGAACATGATGCGGCTGGTCAATGCGATCGGCGTCGAGCCGTTCATCGCGGGGCTGGCCGAGTATATCGAAGCCGATTTCCGGCGCTGGCCCGAATTCGACAAGACCCCGCGTGTGGCGAGCCATTCGCCCGAGGGGGTGATCGAGCTGATGCCGACGGCGGATGCCGAAAACTATGGCTTCAAATATGTGAACGGCCACCCCAAGAACATGCGCGAGGGCTATCAGACGGTGACCGCCTTTGGCGTGCTCTCGTCGGTCGGCAATGGCTATCCGCTGCTGCTGAGCGAAATGACCCTGCTGACCGCGCTGCGCACGGCGGCCACCTCGGCGCTGGTCGGACGTTATCTCGCGCCCGAGGGGGCCGAGGTGATGGCGATGATCGGCAACGGCGCGCAATGCGAATTTCAGGCGCTGGCGTTCCGCGCGCTTTGCGGCATCACCCGGCTGCGGCTTCACGATATCGACCCCGCGGCGACCCGCAAGGCGGCGCGCAACCTGCGCGCGCAGGGCTTCGAGATCGTCGAATGCGCGACCGCCCAGGCCGCGGTGGAGGGGGCGCAGATCATCACCACCTGCACCGCCGACAAGCAATATGCGACGATCCTGAGCGACAACATGGTCGGCGCCGGGGTGCATCTCAACGCGATCGGCGGCGATTGTCCGGGCAAGACCGAGCTGCATGCCGATATCCTGCGCCGCGCCGAGATCTTCGTCGAATACCCGCCGCAGACCCGGATCGAGGGCGAGATCCAGCAGCTTGCCCCCGACCACCCCGTCACCGAGCTCTGGCAGGTGATGCGCGGCGAGGCGCCCGGGCGGCGCGATGCGAAACAGATCACGCTGTTCGATTCCGTGGGCTTTGCCATCGAGGATTTCTCGGCGTTGCGCTTCGTGCAGGCGCGAATCAAGGGCACCGAGTTCTTCGAGCCGCTCGACATGCTGGCCGACCCGGACGACCCGCGCGACCTCTACGGCATGCTGCAACGGGCGAAGTGAGCGACAAAAATGGGCGGGGGCGCACAAATTCAGGGGTTCGGGGCGGTTTTTCCGCCCGAAGCCGGATTGTGGGCTTGCAGGTTTGTTAAAACTGAATGGAAAATGACAGAAAGCTGTCATATTTCCCCGAGGCCCCGCATGACCGCCGATCCGGCATCCGATCCGCAACCGCTGCGCGCGCGTCTGGCCCGCGCGGCCGAGGCGGGCCCGCCTTCGATGCGGATGATCGCGCGCTTCATGCTGGCGCAGTTTCAGGACCTGCCCTTCGAGACGGCGGCGACGCTTGCGGCCAAGGTCGAGCTGAGCGAGGTCAGCATCGGTCGCTTCTGCCGCGCGATCGGCTATGCCAATTTCAAGGACCTCAAGGACCATCTGAAGGATGACATCGGCGACCAGCCCTGGCTGATCAAGGACCGGCTCGATGCGCTGCGCCGCGCGCCGGGTCAGCGCGAGGAACGTCTCTCGCAGGGCCTCGAGGCCGAGATCGCGGGGCTCGTCGGCGTCTATGAACTCGCCCGCACCCCCGACTGGCAGCGCGCCGTGACCCGCTTTGCCAGCGCGCCGCGGGTGCTGGTTGCCGGGTTTCAGACCGAACGCGGGCTTGCGCAATATTTCGCGGCCCAGATGCAATATGTGCGCCCCGGCGTGCAGCTCGTCGATCTCTCGACGGGCAATTTCGCCGAAGTTCTGGCCGAGGGATCGCCCGAGGGCAGCTGCCTCGCGATCTTCGAGGCGCGGCGATATTCGCGGCAGGCGCTGGTGCTGGCGCGCGAGGCCCGCGCGCGCGGCATCGCGGTGACGATCTTCACCGACCGCTATTGCAGCTGGGGCGCGGAGCTGGCCGACGAGCTGTTCATGGTGGCGACCCAGTTCAATCAGTTCTGGGATTCGACTGCCCATCTGGGGCTGCTCGGCAACCTCTTGATCAATGACATCTTCCTCGCGCTCGGCGAGGGGGCCGAGACCCGGCTCAACGATATCGCGCGGCTTTACGGCGCGTTCACCGGCCATGTCGGCAATCCGCTGACGCCGGTCGCACACTGAAACCAGACCCAAAACCAACGACAGGGAAAGACAGATGACCATTCGCACCAAGCTTCTTGCCAGCGTGATCGCGCTTGGCGCCCTTACCGTGACGGCGCAGGCCGAAACGCTGCGCCTTGGCACCGAGGGCGCCTATCCGCCCTTCAACTATGTCACCCCCGAGGGCAAGGTCGCGGGCTTCGACATCGATATCGGGCTGGAGCTGTGCAAGCGCATCGGCGCCGAGTGTGAGGTGGTCGCGCAGGATTGGGACGGGATCATCCCCGGCCTGCTCGCCAAGAAATACGATTTCATCATCGCCTCGATGTTCATCACCGCAGAGCGCAAGGAGCAGGTCGCCTTCACCGCGCCCTATTACATGGCCGCGATGACCCATGTCGTGCCGCAAGACAGCGAGATCACCGAGTTCACCAACGAGACGATGAAGGACAAGGTTGTCGGCGCGCAGGCGGGCACGACGCAGGCCGATTATGCCGTGGCGATGTATCCCGATGCCGATGTGCGGCTTTACCCGACGCAGGATGAAGCCAGCCTCGACATGGCCTCGGGGCGGCTCGATGTGATGGTGGGCGACATGCTGCCGCTTCTGGATTTCGTCGAGAAGACCGAAGACGGCAAATGCTGCAAGATCGCCGGCGCGCCGATCACCGATCCGGCCTTCGTGGGCGAGGGTGTCGGCATCGCGCTGCGCAAGGAGGATGACGATCTGCGCACCCGGCTGAACGCCGCGCTTGAAGAGATCCGCGCCGATGGCACCTATCAGGCGATCAACGACAAATACTTCTCGATCGACATCTACACGATGAAATGAGCGGGCGGCTCCGGCACGAGGGCATGTGATGGTGGACCTATTCTCCTACGGCCCGCTCGGCTGGGGCGACGAGATCCTCGCGGGGCTTTGGGTGACGATGCGGCTGGCGCTCGTCACCCTTCCCGTGGGGCTGCTTCTGGGTTTCGCGGTGGCGGCGCTGTCGCTCTCGCGCAGCCCGATCTTTCGCGCGATGGGCGCGGGCTATACCACGCTGATGCGCGGCCTGCCCGAGATCCTGACGCTGTTCATCGTCTATAACGGGCTCGGGCTGGTGCTGAACCAGCTGATGACCCTGATCGCGCCCGCGGCCGGGCCGGTCGAGTTTCCACCCTTCGCCGCCGGGGTGATCGCGCTGGCGCTGGTCTTCGGGGCCTTCGCCGCCGAGGTGCTGCGCGGCGCCTTTCAGGCGGTGCCCGAGGGGCAGATCATGGCCGGCCGCGCGATCGGCATGGGCCCGCGCAAGATCTTCTGGCGCATCAAGCTGCCGCTCTTGTGGCGCTATGCGCTGCCGGGTCTGGGCAATCTGTGGCTCAATCTGCTCAAGGATACTGCGCTGGTCTCGGTCATCGCGCTCGACGATCTGATGCGGGCGACCAAGGTGGCGGTCGGGGTGACCAAGCAGCCCTTCACCTTCTATCTGGTGGCCTGCCTGATCTACTGGCTGATGTGTCTTGGCTCGGAACTGGTTCTGGCGCGGCTCGAACGGCGGGCGAACCGCGGCCTGCGGAGGGCATGAGATGGCGTTTCTCGACAGTCTGACCGCCAATCTGCCGAAGCTGCTCGACGGCGCGGTGACCACGCTCGAACTGACCGGGCTCGGCGCGCTCATTGCGGCGGTGGTGGCGCCGGGGCTTGCGTTGATGCGCGCGGGTGGGCCCAAGGCCGCGCAACTGGCGCTGCGGGTCTATATCTCGTTCACGCGCGGCACGCCGCTTCTGGCGCAGCTGTTTTTGGTCTTCTACGGCTCGGGGCAGTTCCGCGCCGAGCTGACCTCGCTTGGGCTTTGGGGCTTCTTCCGCGATCCGTTCAACTGCGCGGTGCTGGTCTTTGCGATCAACTCCTGCGCCTATCAGACCGAGATCCTGCGCGGTGGCATTCAGGCCGTTGCCCCGGGCGAGATCGAGGCCGCGCGCGCCATCGGCATGTCGCGGGCGCAGGTGCTGCGGCGCGTCACCTTCCCGCATGCCTATCGCATCGCCTGGCCCGCGCTTGGCAACGAGATCATCTTGCTGATGAAGGCCTCGGCGCTGGCCTCGATCGTGACGGTCTTCGACCTGATGGGCCGCACCCGGCAGATCTTCTCGCGCAGCTTCGAATTCTCCGTCTATTTTCAGGCGGCGGTTCTCTATCTCCTCATCACCATCTGCTTCGTCTTTCTGTGGCGCTTGGCCGAGCGCCGCCTGTCGCGGCACATGGCGGCCCCGGGCCGCTCGTAAGGAACAAGATCATGCAGCCTCAACTCGCGCCCGAAGTGGTGCTGAACGCGCAGGATATCCACAAGAGCTTTGGCACCCATGAGGTGCTCAAGGGGATTTCCCTGCAATCGCGCAACCATGATGTGATCTCGATCCTCGGCGCCTCGGGCTCGGGCAAATCGACCTTCCTGCGCTGTCTGAATTTCCTCGAAATCCCCAGCTCGGGCACCGTCGCCGTGCATGGCGAGGAGATCGTCTTTCGCAATGGCAAGATCGGCGATCCGCGCCAGATCGAGCGGATGCGCCAGCGTCTGGGCATGGTGTTCCAGCAATTCAACCTCTGGACCCACCGCACCGTTCTGGAAAACGTGATGGAGGGGCCGGTGCAGGTCAAACGCCTGCCCAAGGCCGAGGCGCGCGACCGGGCCGAGGTGCTTCTGGCGCGGGTGGGTCTGGCCGACCGGATGGGCCATTACCCGGCGCAGCTGTCGGGCGGCCAGCAGCAGCGCGTGGCGATTGCCCGGGCGCTGGCGATGGAGCCCGATGCGCTGTTGTTCGATGAACCCACCTCGGCGCTTGATCCGGAACTGGTGGGCGAGGTGCTCAAGGTGATGCAGGACCTCGCCGCCGAAGGGCGCACGATGATCGTCGTGACCCATGAAATGGCCTTCGCCCGCGAGGTCTCGACCGAGGTCGTCTTCCTGCATCAGGGCCGCGTGGCCGAGCAGGGCCCGCCCGAGAAGCTCTTCAACCATCCCGATACCGAAATGTTCGCCCGTTTCATCTCCAAGAGCCGCTGACCCATCATGACCGAACCCTATGCCGGGCTGAAAATCGACAGCGCCGAGCTGCGCATCGTCAACCTGCCGCTGATCACGCCCTTCAAGGTCTCGAACCAGACCCTGACCGACAAGACCTTCCCCGTGCTGATCCTGCGGGCCGAGGGGGTCGAGGGCTTTGCCGAGGGGGTGATGGACCCCTTCCCCGATTACCTCGAAGAGACGATCCCCGGCGCGATGGCCTTCCTGCGCGAGCTGATCTTGCCGCAGATCGTGGGCAAGCGGTTTGCCAACCCGGCCGAGCTGACCGCGCTGATGGCGCCCTGGCGCGGGCACCGGATGAGCAAGGCGCTGGTGGAGCTCGCCTTCTGGGACCTCTGGACCAAGGCGCTTGGGCTTCCGCTGGCAGCCGCGCTTGGCGGGGTGCGCGATGCGGTGCCGGTGGGGGTGTCGCTCGGCATCACGCCGATCGAGACGACGCTCGCGCGGGTCGAGGTGGCGGTTGCCGATGGCTACAAGCGGATCAAGCTGAAGGTGGCGCAGGGGCACGATCTGACCCTTCTGGAAGCGGTGCGGCGCGACTTCCCCGATGTGAAGCTGACGGTGGATGCCAATACCGCCTATGGGCTTGCGGATCTGGCGGTGCTGCGGGCGATGGATGCGTTCAACCTTGATTATATCGAGCAGCCGCTGGCGGTGGATGACATCCACGATCATGCGCTGGTGCAACGCGAGATCGCGACGGCGCTTTGTCTGGACGAGTCGATCCGCACCCCCGCCGATTGCCGCAAGGCGCTGGCCGCGGGGGCGGCGCGGGTGATCAACATCAAGGTCGGGCGTGTGGGCGGCTATCAGGCGGCCCGCGCGATCCATGACGTGTCCGAGGCTTTCGGCGCCCCGGTCTGGTGCGGCGGCATGCTGGAAAGCGGCATCGGCCGCGCGCATAACATCCATCTGGCGACGCTGCCGAATTTCACCAAACCGGGCGATACCTCCTCGGCCAGCCGTTATTTCCACCGCGATATCATCAACGAACCGCTCGAGGCGGTGGCGGGCATGATGCCGGTGCCGGGCAACGGGCCGGGGATCGGCGTCACGCTTGATCGGCCCTTCCTCGACACGGTCACGCGCGCAACCGAGGCCTTTGGCGCATGACCCCCGATATCACCCTGCGCGAGCTTGCGGGCGTCGCCGAGCTCACCCGATCCGAGCAGTTCCAGATCGAGGTCTGGGGCGCAGGCGAGCGCCCTGACAATGCCGATATCATGCTGGCCTTGCAGCACGAGGGGGCGCTGGTCGCCGGGGCCTTTGCCGGCGATGAGATGCTGGGCTTTCTCTTCGGCTTTCCGACCGCCACGCCGGGGCTGCAACATTCGCACCGGCTGGCGGTCTCGCCGCGGGCGCGGGGGCTGGGG
>JACXUS010000070.1 GCA_014763785.1 Sphingomonadales bacterium
GACTCCGACCCCCGCCCCGGCTGTGGCGCCGAAACGGACCGCGCCGGGGCGGGGGCCGCAACCGGCGCGGTCCGTTTCGGCGCCACAGCCGGGGCGGGGGTCGGAGTCGGGGCCGCCGCCTTGGGCGCGCTCTTGGCGATCTGCAGCACCGGCGCCCCCTCGGCCAGCGTCGGCTTGTAGCCGCAAAGCTGCTTGCGGCCGCGGTCGATCCGCGGCACCCAGTTCACCGCCGTGCCATAGCCCGCGCGCACGAAAACGCAGCCCGCGCTATCGACATATTGCCGCCCCGTGTAAGAGGCAGGCGGCACTTCGGCCGGGCCGTTCACGTCGATCTCCGCCCATGCACTGCCCGCCCCAAGGGTGCCCAGCACAATCGCCGATGTCACAACAGCCCGAAACCGCATCTTCACCCCCGTCACAGTTCCCCGAAAAATGCCGCAACCCTGCCGCGGAGTAAAGGGAAAAGGGGCTTATTTTGTGCCGAACATGCGGTCGCCCGCATCCCCTAGGCCCGGAACGATATAGCCGTGATCGTTCAGGTGATCATCGAGCGCCGCCGTGACGATCGGCACATCGGGATGCGCCGCGCGCATCCGCGCCACCCCTTCGGGCGCGGCCAGAAGGCACAGGAAACGGATGTTCTTCGCGCCCTTTTCCTTCAGCAGATCAATCGCCGCGACCGAGCTGTTGCCGGTGGCCAGCATCGGATCGACGACAATGGTCATGCGGTTGTCGAGCTCGGCCGGGACCTTGCAGTAATATTGCACCGGCTGCAGCGTCTCGGGGTCGCGGTAGAGCCCGACGAAGCCCACCCGCGCGGCCGGGATCAGCTCCAGAATGCCATCCAGAAGCCCATTGCCCGCCCGCAGGATCGAGATCAGCGCGAGCTTCTTGCCCTCGAGGATCGGCGCCTCCATCGGGCAAAGCGGCGTCTCGATGGTCTTCGTCGTCAGCTCCAGCCCGCGGGTGACCTCATAGGCCAGAAGCAGGCTGATCTCGCGCAGAAGCTGGCGAAAGCTCGCGGTCGAGGTGTCGCGCTCGCGCATGAGCGTCAGTTTGTGCTGCACCAGCGGGTGGTCCACCACGGTCAGATGTTCGGTCATTTTGCCCCCGTTGGTCTTGTCAGTTCAGAAAGGATCGCCCGGCGCCGCGCGGCCCGAGCCCCAGATGCGCCGCGACCGAGGCCGCGACATCGGCAAAGGCCACCTGCCCCAGCGCCCGCGCCCCCTGCCCCGCGATCCGGCCCACCACGGGCACGCGTTCGCGGGTGTGGTCGGTGCCGGTCCAGCTGGGATCATTGCCATGATCGGCGGTGAAGATCGCCAGATCGCCGGGCCGCATCAGGCCAAGGAAGCGCCCCGCCACCGCGTCGAACCATTCCAGTGCCCGGGCGTAGCCCGAGATATCGCGACGGTGGCCCCAGAGGCTGTCGAATTCGACGAAATTGGCGAAGGTCAGGCTGCCGTCTTCGGCGTCTGCGCCCAGCGCCAGCAGATACTCGGCCAGATCGGCATCGGATTTGCCCTTGTGCAGATGGGTGATGCCGCGGTGGCTGAAAATATCGCCGATCTTGCCGATCGCGTGGGTCACGCGGCCCTCGGCCTCGGCCCAGTCCAGAAGCGTGGGCGCGGGCGGGGCGATCGCGAAATCGCGGCGATTGGGCGTGCGGGTAAAGGCGCCCGGCCGCCCGGTGAAGGGGCGCGCGATGACGCGGCCGACCTTCATCGCATGCAGCCGCGGCGCGATATCCTGACAGAGCTGCAAGAGCCGCGGCAGGCCGAAGGCCTCTTCATGCGCGGCGATCTGAAAGACAGAATCGGCCGAGGTGTAGCAGATCGGCCAGCCGGTCTTCAGGTGCTCTTCGCCCAGCCGCGCGATGATCTCGGTGCCCGAGGCGTGGCAATTGCCAAGGATCCCCGCGGCGCCCGCGGCGGCGCAGACCTCGGCCACCAGATCGGGCGGGAAGCTGCCCTCATGCGCTGTGAAATAATGCCAATCCCACGGCACCGGCACCCCGGCCAGCTCCCAATGCCCCGAGGGCGTATCCTTTCCGGGCGAGACCTCATTCCCCGCGCCCCAAAGGCCCGTGGGGGTGGCACCCAGCCCCGGCACCCGCATCCCCGAGGCCAGCTCCAGCGCCGCGCCAAGGCCCAGCGCATCCAGATGCGGCAGCCGCAGGACCCCCGAGCGCCCGTTTTCCGCCGCGCCCGCCGCACAGGCCATCGCGATATGGCCCAGCGTGCAGGCGCCGGTGTCGGGGCGCCCGTCGTTGAAAAAGCGATCCGCATCCTGCGCGCCGCCGATCCCCACCGAATCCATCACGATCAGAAAGGCACGGCTCATGTCAGCGCGTCCACATCCTCGGGGCCGATGCGCTCGTGGATCAGCGGCGGCTCTTCGGGCAGAGTGTCCGAGAGCTCATAGGCCGCCAGCACTGCGGCAACGGCGGCCTCGGCGCGGTCCTCGCTGCTTGCATGGACCATGGCGATCGGCTCGCCCGCGGCCATTTCCTCGCCGATCACCGCCAGCCCCGACAGGCCCACCGAGGGGTTGATCCGGTCCGACCCGACCAGCCGCCCGCCGCCCAGCCGCACCACCGCCTCGCCCAGGGCGCGCGCATTGACGCGGGCGACGAACCCCGCCCGCGGGCTCGGCACGATCTTGAAAACCGGCGCCGAGGGCAGACGGTCGGGATAGCGCTCGACGAAATCCGCAGGCCCCCCCAGCGCCGCGACCATCCGGCCGAAGATCTCGGCCGCGCGGCCGGTTTCCAGCGCATTGTCGATCATCGCCGCGCCCCGATCCATATCGGCCGCCTTGCCCGCCAGCACCAACGCCTCGCCGCCCAAGGCCGCGGTCACATCCCAGAGCGCCTCGTTGACCGAAGTGCCGGTCAGCGTCTCCATCACCTCGAGCACCTCAAGCGCATTGCCCGCCGAATGGCCAAGGCTCTGGTTCATGTCGGTGATCAGCGCCGAGGTCTTGCACCCCGCGCCATTCGCCGTGGCGACAAGGCTTTGCGCCAGCGCGCGGGCGCTTTCGGCATCGGGCATGAAGGCGCCCGAGCCCACCTTGACATCGAGCACCAGCCCCTGAAGCCCCGCGGCCAGCTTCTTCGACAGGATCGAGGCAGTGATCAGATCGATGCTTTCCACCGTGCCGGAAATGTCGCGAATGCCGTAAAGCCGCTTGTCGGCGGGCGCGATCTCGCCCGTGGCGCCGACGATGGCGCAGCCGACCCCGGCCACCACGCTTTTCAGCGTGTCGATGCCGGGCAGCGCGCGATAGCCGGGGATCGCCTCCATCTTGTCGAGCGTGCCGCCGGTGTGGCCAAGCCCCCGCCCCGAGATCATCGGCACATAGACGCCGCAGGCCGCGAGCGCGGGCGCCAGAAGCAGGCTGACACTGTCACCGATGCCGCCCGTCGAATGCTTGTCGATCACCGGGCCGGGCAGATCCCAGCCGATCACCTGCCCCGAGTCGCGCATCGCCCGCGTCAGCGCCACCCGCCCCGCGGGCCCGATGCCCTTGAGGAACACCGCCATCGCGAAGGCCCCCGCCTGCGCGTCGGAGACATTGTCATCGGCCAACCCTTGGGCGAACCACTGCGCGGCCTCAGGGCTCAGCCCCCGGCCATCGCGCACCGCGGCGATAACGCTGCGCGCATCCATCAGACGTTATCCATATGGCTCATGTCGAAGCGCCCCGGCAGCAGATCGCCGATCGTGGTGTCGAGCCGCGCGCCGCCCGTCGTGGCCAGCGTCACCGGCACATCGGCCTTGCCGAATTCCGCGAGCTTCTGGCGGCAGCCGCCGCAGGGCGGCACCGGGGTCGGGCTGTCGGCGATGACGGCGACCTCGACCAGTTCCGTCTCGCCCGCCGCGACCATGGCGGCGATGGCGCCGGCTTCGGCGCAGGTGCCCTCGGGGTAGGCGACATTCTCGACATTCACGCCCTGATAGATCGCGCCCGATTTGCCGCGCACCGCCGCGCCGACCTTGAAACGGGAATAGGGCGCATAGGCGTTTTCGCGCACCTTCGTCGCAGCATCGAGCAGGGACATTCCGGCCTCCGGTCTGATTTGTCCAATCGGTTCAACTTCCGATCCTGCGCCGGGCGCGCGCGCGATGCAAGCTGCGTCCTGCGGCGGCGCATGCCGGACAGAACGGCTCTGCACAATCGCCCTATTTCCCCCGCGCAGGATTTAGTTTAAGGCTAAACCAGTTTCAGGGAGGCCCCAATGTCCGAAGACCGGCTGGATCCGGCGCGTCACCCCGCGCTCGACTATCACGAATTTCCCAAGCCCGGGAAGCTGGAGATCCGCGCGACCAAGCCGCTGGCGAATGGCCGCGACCTGAGCCGCGCCTATTCCCCGGGCGTCGCCGAAGCCTGTCTGGAGATCAAGGCCGATCCGGCCAATGCGGCGCGCTATACCGCGCGGGGCAATCTGGTGGCGGTGGTCAGCAATGGCACCGCGGTGCTGGGGCTGGGCAATATCGGGGCGCTGGCGTCGAAACCGGTGATGGAGGGCAAGGCGGTCCTCTTCAAGAAATTCGCCAATATCGACTGTTTTGACCTCGAGTTGAACGAGCCCGACCCGGTGAAACTGGCCGAGATCGTCTGCGCGCTGGAACCCAGCTTCGGCGCGATCAACCTTGAGGATATCAAGGCCCCCGATTGCTTCATCGTGGAAAAGATCTGCCGCGAGCGGATGAATATTCCGGTGTTCCACGATGACCAGCACGGCACCGCCATCGTGGTGGGCGCGGCGGCCACCAATGCGCTGAAGATCGCGGGCAAGCGGTTCGAGGATATCAAGATCGTCTCGACCGGCGGCGGGGCGGCGGGGATCGCCTGCCTCAACATGCTGCTGAAACTGGGCGTGAAACGCGAGAACGTGTGGCTGTGCGATATCAAGGGGCTGGTCTATGAGGGCCGCACCGAGGAGATGACCCCGCAAAAGGCCACCTATGCGCAGGCCTCCGAGCTGCGCAGCCTCGATCAGGTGATCGAAGGGGCGGATATGTTCCTTGGCCTTTCCGGCCCCGGCGTGCTGACGCCCCAGATGGTCGCCAAGATGACCGACCGGCCGATCGTCTTCGCGCTGGCCAACCCCACGCCCGAGATCCTGCCCGATGCGGTGCGCTCGGTCGCGCCGGAGGCGATCATCGCCACCGGGCGCAGCGATTTTCCCAATCAGGTCAACAACGTCCTGTGCTTCCCGTTCATCTTCCGCGCGGCGCTTGATGTGGGCGCGACGCAGATCAACGATGAAATGCAGCTTGCCTGCATCGAGGGCATCGCGGCGCTGGCGCGGGCCACCACCAGCGCCGAGGCCGCCGCGGCCTATAGCGGCGAGCGGCTGACCTTCGGCCCCGATTACCTGATCCCGAAACCCTTCGATCCGCGGCTGATCGGCACCGTGGCCAAGGCCGTCGCCCGCGCGGCGATGGAAACCGGCGTGGCGACGCGGCAGATCGACGATCTCGATGCCTACAAGCGGCGTCTGGACGGGTCGGTCTTCAAATCCGCCCTGCTGATGCGCCCGGTCTTCGAGGCCGCCGCCACCGCCTCGCGCCGCATCGTGTTTTCGGAGGGCGAGGACGAGCGCGTGTTGCGCGCCGCGAATGCGATGATCGAGGAGACCACCGACCGCCCGATCCTGATCGGCCGCCCCGAGGTGATCGAGCGCCGCTGCGAGCGCGCGGGCCTGCCCATTCGTCCGGGTGCCGATTTCGAGGTGGTGAACCCCGAAAACGACCCGCGCTATCGCGATTACTGGGAAACCTACCATCACCTGATGGCGCGCCGCGGCGTCTCGCCCGATCTGGCGCGCGCGATCATGCGCACCAACACCACCGCCATCGCCGCGATCATGGTGCACCGCGACGAGGCCGACAGCATGATCTGCGGCACCTTCGGGCAATATCTGTGGCACCTGAAATACGTCCGCGAGATCCTCGCCCGCGGCAAGCTGCACCCGGTCGGCGCGCTCAGCCTGATGATCCTCGAGGATGCGCCGCTGTTCATCGCCGACACCCATGTCCACCCCGAACCCACCCCCGAGCAGATCGCCGAGACGGTGATCGGCGCCGCGCGCCATGTGCGCCGGTTTGGCCTCGCGCCCAAGGTGGCGCTGTGTTCGCACAGCCAGTTCGGCAACCTCGATACCGACTCGGGGCGGCGGATGCGCGCGGCGATGGATATCCTGCTGGCGCGCGAGGTCGATTTCGCCTTCGAGGGCGAGATGCATGTGGATGCCGCCCTCGATCCGTCGATCCGCGACCGGCTCTTGCCCGACTCGCGGTTTGAGGGGGCGGCGAATGTGCTGGTGTTTGCCAATAACGATGCCGCCTCGGGGGTGCGAAATATCCTCAAGATGAAGGCGGGCGGCCTTGAGGTCGGGCCGATCCTGATGGGCATGGGCAACCGCGCGCATATCGTCACGCCCTCGATCACGACGCGCGGGCTCTTGAACATGTCGGCCATCGCCGGCACCCCGGTCGCGCATTACGGCTGAGGCATCGGGGGCCGGGCGATCCGGCCCCCACCGCCCCGCGCCGCATGCAAGGCGGCTTTGCGGTCCGCGCGGAAAACTTTGCAAAACCTGCGGCAAACCTCGGCAAGGCGCGCGAATGGCGAAGGTTTGCAAAAATTTGCGAGCCGAAATCGCCAAATTCTGCATAATTTCGCGCCAAAGCGCCGCGCCAGCCCGCAACATTCTTGCGGGAATCTTTCAGCCTGCCTAACAAGCGGACAAGCTGGAGGAGGCATACGATGGCATACGACAAGGTTTACTCGGCCTGGAAGGCGGATCCGAACGGGTTCTGGATGCAGGCCGCCGAGGCAATCGACTGGATCGAGAAGCCCACCAAGGCGCTGTTTGACGAGAACGCCCCCCTTTACGAATGGTTCGTCGATGCCAAGGTGAACACCTGCTGGAACGCAGTTGACCGCCATGTCGAGGCCGGTCGCGGCGATCAGATCGCGATCATGCACGAAAGCCCGATCACCCATTCGACCAAGGGCATCACCTACAAGGAATTGCAGGCCCGCGTGGCCAGCCTTGCCGGTGCGCTGCGAATGCGCGGCGTGGAAAAGGGCGACCGGGTCATCATCTACATGCCGATGATCCCCGAGGCACTCGAGGCGATGCTGGCCTGCGCCCGTCTGGGCGCGATCCATTCGGTCGTCTTCGGCGGCTTTGCCGCGCATGAGCTGGCCGTCCGGATCGACGATTGCCAGCCCAAGGCGATCATCGCGGCGTCGTGCGGCCTCGAACCGAACCGCGTCGTGCATTACAAACCGCTGCTGGATGCGGCGATTGATCAGGCCAGCCACAAGCCCGAGTTCTGCGTCATCTTCCAGCGCGAGCAAGAGGTCGCGAAACTGGTCGAGGGCCGCGATTTCAGCTGGCACGGCTTCCAATATGGCGTGAAACCGGCCGAATGCGTGCCGGTCGAGGGCAACCAACCGGCCTATATCCTCTATACTTCGGGGACCACGGGCCAGCCCAAGGGGGTCGTGCGCTCGACCGCGGGGCATCTGGTGGCGCTGCACTGGTCGATGAAGAACATCTACAATATCGAGGCGGGCGACCGGTTCTGGGCGGCCTCGGATGTGGGTTGGGTCGTCGGTCACAGCTATATCTGCTATGGGCCGCTTCTGGCGGGCGCGACCACCATCGTCTTCGAGGGCAAGCCCGTCGGCACGCCGCATCCGGGCGTCTTCTGGCGGATCATCCAGAACCACCGGGTGAAGAGCTTCTTCACCGCGCCGACCGCGCTGCGCGCCATCCGTCGCGAGGACCCGACCGGCGAATGGATCAAGCGCTACAAGCTGCATGAGATGCAGGCGCTGTTTCTGGCCGGTGAGCGCGCCGACCCCGATACGGTGAAATGGGCGCAAGAGCATCTGGGCGTGCCGGTGATCGACCACTGGTGGCAGACCGAAACCGGCTGGGCGATTGCCGGGAACCCGCTGGGGATCGAGCTTCTGCCGGTCAAGGTCGGCTCGCCCACGAAGCCGATGCCGGGCTATGACGTGCAGGTGCTGGACGAGGGCGGCCACCCGCTGCCCGCGGGCGAGCTGGGCTCCATTGCGATCAAGCTGCCGCTGCCCCCCGGCACGCTGCCCACGCTCTGGAATGCCGAGGCGCGCTTCAAGAAAAGCTATCTGGAGCATTTCCCGGGCTATTACGAGACGGGCGACGCGGGCTATATCGACGAAGACGGCTATCTCTATATCATGGCGCGCACCGATGACGTGATCAACGTCGCCGGGCACCGGCTCTCGACCGGGGCGATGGAAGAGGTGCTTGCCTCGCACCCCGACGTGGCCGAATGCGCGGTGATCGGGGTGGCCGATGCGCTGAAAGGGCAATCACCCTTGGGGTTCCTCTGCCTCAACAAGGGCTCGACCCGGTCCGAGGCCGATGTGGTCAAGGAATGCGTCAAACTGGTGCGCGACCAGATCGGCCCGGTTGCAGCCTTCAAGACCGCCTGCGTCGTGGACCGCCTGCCGAAGACCCGCTCGGGCAAGATCCTGCGCGGCACGATGGTTAAGATCGCGGATGGCGAGGACTTCAAGATGCCCGCCACGATCGACGATCCGGCGATTCTCGACGAGATCGCCGTGGCGCTGAAAAAGCTGGGCTATCCCGAGAAATAAGGCAGCGCGGGGGCGGCCTGTCCGGCGCCGCCCCCGGCTTTCATGCCGAACCGGCGACAATCCGCGCCCGATCGGCGGACTGGCTCCGTCGCGCCCCCGATTTCGGCCATGCTTTTTTCACAATGCTTGCAAAGCCCCTGCCTTCCCGGGATGATCCGGGACAAGGGTTTTATCATGATTGTACAAATGCCACCGCCTATTACCAACTCCGGCGGCCCCGAGGACCAGACCAAGCTCGCCCGGATCACTCTTCTGGGTCACGACATCCGGGCGGCCGTCTCGGATATCATCGGCGGCTTGCGTCTTGTCGATCAGCGCCAGCTCGACGAGACGACCCGCCTGCAGATCGAGCGCGTCCGCGCCGCCAGCGAGGTGCTTGCCCAATTGCTGGAAGAGGGTCTGCAGATCGTCGCAGAGGAGACCGGCACCGGGATGATGCCCGCGGTCGAGGTGGGCCAACTGCTTTATGATCTGGAAATGCGCTGGGCCGGAAAGGCGCGCGAAAAGGGGCTTGCCTTTCATGTGGCGCTGGCCGCGGATGTGCCGCCGGTGCTGGCGCTCGACCGGATCGCGCTGGAGCGGGTGATGGCCAATATCCTGTCGAATGCGATCAAATATACCGATGCGGGCGGGGTGCGGATCACCGTCGCGATGGAGGGAGAGCAGATCCTGCGGATCGCGGTGACCGATGACGGCCCGGGCTTTGCCGCCTCGGTGCTGGCGCGGCTGTTCGAGCGCGGCGCCCGGGGGGCGTTCACGGCGAAGCCCGGTCAGGGGCTGGGCATGCATATTTCAAAGGACATGGCCGACCGGCTGGGCGGGGTGATCGACGTCTCGAACCGCCCCGAAGGCGGGGCTTCGGTCACGCTGGTGCTGCCGGTGCGGCGCGCCCTGCCCTCGGATCATCCGCATCCGGTGCCGCTGCCCGATCTGCGCGGCAAGCGTGTGCTGATCGCCGAGGACAGCGAGACCAATCAGGCGGTGGTGGGCCATATGCTGCGCGCGATGGGCGCCGAATTCGAGGTCGCCGCGGATGGGCGCGAGGCGCTGGCGCTGGCGCTGGTGCGGCGCTTCGATCTGGCGGTGGTCGATGTCGAGATGCCGCGGCTCTCGGGGCTCGACCTGATGCGGGCGCTGCGCGATACGCCCGGCCCCTGTGCGGATCTGCCGATTGTCGCCTGCACCGCTTTCGTGCTGCGCGCCAATCGCGAGGCGATCTATGCCGCGGGCGCCGATGCGATCGTGGCGAAGCCTCTGGTGGGGATCGACCCGCTCGCCTTTGCGATCAACCGCGCGCAGACCCGCGCCGCGCGCGAGACGACCGCGGCGGCAAACCCCGCGGGCGATGTGCTCGGGCTCGATCTGGACCAGTTCGAGCGCCTGCTGGATCTGGCGGGCGAGGCGGGCGCGGCCGATCTGCTGGCGCGGCTGATTTCCGATCTGTCGCGGGTCGAGCGCAGTCTGGTCAGTGCGCTGGCGCTGCCCGATTTCGCCGCGATCAGCGCCGAGACCCATGTGCTGGTCGCGGTGGCCGGCGCAATCGGTGCCGAGCGGCTGATGGCCGAGGCCGAGCGGCTGAACGCCGCCGCACAGGCGCAGGCCCTTGAGCCCGTGCAGTGGAGCGGGCGCAACGTTCTGGCGCAGATCGACCGGCTCTTGCAATTCACCACGCGGCGGGCGGGCAGCCTCGGGCAGGTCGTCCGATGACCGCCCCGGGCGGCGGCCTGCCACGCTCGGATATCCTGCTGATCGAGGACACGCCCAGCCTGCGCGCGATCTACGAGGCGCATCTGCGCTCGCGCGGGTTCGAGGTGATCGCGGCCGGGAATGGCGCCGAGGGGCTGGCGCGGTTTCGCGCCCATGCGGCGCCGGTGGTGCTGCTCGATCTGATGCTGCCCGATTGCGACGGGATCGACCTGATCACCGAGATGCTGACGCTGCGCCCGAATGCCGCGATCGTGGTGATCACCGCGGATCGTTCGGTCGATCGCGCGGTCGAAGCGATGCGGGCGGGCGCGCGCGATTTTCTGGTCAAGCCGGTCAGCGAGGAGCGGCTGATGGATGCGATCGAGGCCGCGCGCGCCGCCGCCGCCCTGTCGGAGCCCCCCGATACCGCCGCCGAGCCGCGGCCGGTGGGCGATTTAATCGGCCAGTCGGCGGCGATGCGCGCGGTCTATCTGCGGATCCGCTCGGCCGCGCGCTCGATGGCGCCGGTCTTCATCACCGGCGAGCATGGCACCGGCAAGACGCTTTGCGCGCAGACGATCCACATGCTGTCGGCGCGCGCGCCGGGGGCCTTTGTCTCGCTCGATTGCCGCGCGGTGCCGGCGGGGCAGTTCGAATCCGAGCTGCACGGCCATCTGCGCGGCGCCTTTCCCGGCGCGGTAACCGACAAGCAGGGCGCGGCCTGTGCGGCCGATGGCGGCACGCTGCTGCTCGATGATGTCTGCGAGCTTGCCCCCGACCAGCAGCCCAAGCTGCAACGGCTGATTGAAACCGCGCAATGCCGCCCGCTGGGCGCGGCCGAGCCGGTTCCGGTCACGCTGCGGCTGATCTCGACCTGCCCCGAGGACCCGGCCGAGGTGATCGACGGCGGGCGGCTGCGCAGCGAGCTGTTCTATCGGCTGCATGTGGTGCCGATCCACATGCCCGCGCTGCGCGAGCGGCGCGAGGATATTCCGGCGCTGGCGCAGGCGGCGCTGCGGCGCTTCGCGGCGCTGGAGGGGCGCAGCTTCACCCGGATCTCGCAGCAGGCCGAGGCCGTGCTCTGCGCCCATGACTGGCCCGGCAATGTGCGCCAGCTGATGAATGTGCTGCGCTCGGTCGTCGTGATCCATGACGGCACCGAACTGACCGAGGACATGCTGCCCCGCGGGCTTGGCGCGGTGCCCCAGAAGGCCGCGGATGGCGGCGCTCATGCGGTGCTGGCGGGGCGCTCGCTGGCCGAGATCGAGCGGCTGGCGGTCGAGGCGGCGCTGGCCCGCCATCAGGGCTCGGTGCCGCGCGCGGCGCGCGAACTCGATGTCGCGCCCTCGACCCTCTATCGCAAGCTCGATGCCTGGAAAAAGCAGGACCGCACCCGCCCCCCGCAGGGCTGAACCGGGGGATTGGGGTTGCGC
>JACXUS010000071.1 GCA_014763785.1 Sphingomonadales bacterium
CCGAGAAGATGCCGATCTGGGCGTAAAGCTTGGCGCCCGCGGGCGCCAAGCTTTACGCCCAGATCGGCATCTTCTCGGTCGAGGCCAATGCCAAGCGCGCCGCCGATCAGATGGCCAAGGCCGGCGTCGCCGCCCGGATCCACAAGGGCGAGACCCAGGGCAAGGCGTTCTGGCGCGTCGTTGCGGGCCCGGCCGCCGACACCGCCGCGCGCGATGCGCTACTGAAGAAAGTCAAGGGCATGGGCTATCCTGACGCCTATGCCGTCTCGAAATAAGGACCTGCACCTTGCTCCGACTGCTCCGCTCGATCCCCCTCGTCGCGCTGATCACGCTGGCCGCCCTGCCGCGGATGGCCGCGGCTTTTGAAACCCGCGCCACCGCCGCCTGGGTCTATGACCTGAGCACGCAGACGGTGCTGCTGGAGAAAAACGCCGATATCCCGCTGCCGCCCGCCTCGATGTCGAAGCTGATGACGCTGAACCTGCTGTTCGAGGCGCTGCGCGATGGCCGGGTCACGATGGACACGACCTTTGCTGTCTCGTCGCGCGCCAAGGCGATGGGCGGCTCGACGATGTTCCTGAACGAAACCGACCGCCCCACCGTGCGCGAGCTGATCCACGGCATCGTCATCAATTCGGGCAATGACGCCTGCGTGGTGGTGGCCGAGGGGCTGGCGGGCTCGGAAGAGGCCTTCGCCCGGCAGATGACCGAGCGCGCGCGCCAGCTGGGCATGATGAATTCGATGTTCGCCAATGCCTCGGGCTGGCCGCATCCCGGCCAACGCATGTCGATGCACGATCTGGGCATTCTGGCGACCCGGCTGATCACCGAATTCCCGGAAAACTACCCGGTCTTTTCGGAAACCGAATTCAACTACAAGGACCGCGCGCCTGCCAATGCGCATAACCGCAACCCGCTGTTGAAGATCGCGGCGGCCGACTGGCATGCCGACGGGCTCAAGACCGGCCACACCGAAGAGGCGGGCTACGGCCTTGTCGGTTCGGCGGTGATGGGCGAGCGGCGCATCGTTTTCGTGATCTCGGGCCTTGCCTCGGACACCGAGCGCGCGCAGGAAAGCGAGGCGATCTCGAACTGGGCGTTCCGGCAATTCGTGATGAAGACGCTGGCCGCCAAGGGCACGCGGCTGGCCGAGATGCCGGTCTGGATGGGCGCCGAGGACAGCGTGGGTCTGGTGCCCGCTGCGGATCTGACCTCGCTCGTGCCCGCCGCGACCGCGGCCGATATCACGGCCGAAGCGGTCTTTACCGGCCCCGCCAGCGCGCCGATCAAGGCGGGCGACCAACTTGGGCTGCTCGTGGTCACGATCCCGGGTCTGGCCGAGCCGCGCACCGTGCCGCTGGTCGCGGAAAGCGATGTGGCCGCGGGCGGGTTCTTCGTGCGGATGAAGACCGCCGTCGGCATGATCGCGAACCGCGCGCTGAGCGCTGCGAACAGCTGAGGGCGCATGTTCGTCACCTTCGAGGGCATCGACGGATCGGGCAAATCGACCCAGGCGCGGATGCTGGCCGAGGCGCTGCGGGGCTTGGGCCACGAGGTCGTGCTGACCCGAGAGCCGGGCGGCAGCCCCGGCGCCGAGGAGATCCGGCGGCTGGTGCTGGAGGGCGATCCCGCGCGCTGGTCGGCGGAAACCGAGATCCTCTTGTTCACCGCCGCGCGCCGCGACCACCTGGAGCGGACGATCACCCCCGCGCTGGCCGCGGGCAAGGTTGTCGTCTGCGACCGCTTTGCCGACAGCACGCGGATGTATCAGGGCCTCTCGCGCGGCGATCTGCGCGCGACCGTCGACCGGCTGCACGATCTGATGATCGGGCGCGAGCCGGATCTGACGCTGCTCATAGACATCGACCCCGCGGTGGGCCTGTCGCGCGCCAAGGGCCGGCAGGGCCATGAGGAACGCTTCGAGGACATGGGCCTTGGGATGCAGGAGAAGATGCGCGCGGGCTTTCTGGGGCTGGCCCAAGAATTTTCCGCCCGCTTCCGGGTGATCGACGGCGCGCGCGATCCCGCAGCCGTGGCGGCCGAGGTGCTGGCGACCGTTCGGGCGGCGCGGGCATGAGCAAGGAGGCCCCCGAGCTTCCCGATCCGACGCAGATCGAGGGCGCGCCGCATCCGCGCGACACCCTGCGGCTGGTCGGCCAGACCCGCGCCGAGGCCGATTTCCTCGATGCCTTCACCACGGGCCGGATGCACCACGGCTGGATGCTGACCGGCCCGCGCGGGGTCGGCAAGGCGACGCTGGCGTGGCGCATCGCGCGGTTCCTGCTCAGCCAGCCGGTGGAGGAGCCCGCCGGATTGTTTGGCGCGCCCGAGCCGCCCGAGACCCTAGACACCGACCCTGAAAGCCCCATTGCCCGGCGCATCCGGGCGGGGGCCGAGCCCGGGGTATTCGTTCTCAAACGCGGGCCCAATGCCACCGGATCGGCGCTTTCGCAGGATATCCGCGTGGATGAGGTGCGCAAGCTCAAGGGCTTCTTGCATCTGTCGTCAACCGAGGGCGGGCGGCGCGTGGTGATCGTGGATGCCGCCGACGAGCTGAACACCCAGGCCGCGAATGCGCTGCTGAAGCTGCTCGAAGAGCCGCCCGCGCGGGTGACCTTCCTCTTGATCGCGCATCAGCCCGCGCGGCTCTTGCCCACGATCCGCTCGCGCTGCCGCGAGCTCAGGCTCGGCACCCTCGCGCCCGAGGAGATGGCCGAGGCGCTGGCCGCCGAAGGTGCGCAGGAAATCGAGGACCCAGCCGCGCTCGCCGCACTGTCGGGCGGGTCTGTGGGCGAAGCGGTGCGGCTTTTGAACCTTGATGGGCTCGCGACCTATCGCAGCCTTGTGACGGTGATGGCCAGCCTGCCGCGGCTTGACCGCGTCCGGGCGCTGGCCTTGGCCGAAAGCGCCGCGGGGCGCGGCGCCGACGGGCGGTTTGACCTGATCCTCGGGCTGATCGAGCTGTTCCTTGCGCGGGCCGCGCGCGCGGGCCTCTCCGGCCCGCCGCAGCCCGAGGCGGCGCCCGGCGAGGCCCAGACCCTCGCGCGCCTCTCGCCCGATGGGGCGGCGGCGATGAAATGGGCGGCACTGCACCAGAGCCTCGGGGCCAAGGCGCGCCATGGCCGGGCGGTCAACCTTGACCCTGCCGCTTTGGTCATGGATATGGTTCTGGAGATCACGGCCTCGGCTGCCTGAGGCCCCAGCAAGGACACGCCCTTTGGCCGAGACCGCCGCCCTCCCCCCTGCCCTCGTCGACAGCCATTGCCACCTCGATTTCCCGGATTTCGAGGGTGAATTGCCCGATCTGATCGCGCGCGCGGAGGCCGCGGGCGTGACGCGGATGGTCACGATCTGCACCCGGCTGCGCAATGAACCCAAGGTCCGCGCCATCGCCGAGGCCTATCCCGGCGTCTTCTATGCCGCGGGCACCCATCCGATGAGCGCGGCCGAGGAACCGATGACCTCGGTTGCCGAACTCGTCGCGCTGGCGGCGCATCCGAAATTCGTCGGCATCGGCGAGACCGGGCTCGATTACCACTATTCCGCCGACAGCGCCGAGGTGCAGAAGCAGAGCCTGCGCATTCATATCGAGGCCGCGCAGGAAACCGGCCTGCCGCTGATCATCCACGCCCGCGCCGCCGATGCGGACATGGAGGCGATCCTCGCCAAGGGGCTCAAACGCGCGCCCTATGCCTGCGTCATGCATTGCTATTCATCGGGGCCGGATCTGGCGCGCGCCGCGCTCGAGATGGGGTTTTACCTGTCGATGTCGGGCATCGCGACCTTCCCGAAATCGCAAGAGGTGCGCGATATCTTCGCCGCGGCGCCGCTCGAGCGGATTCTGGTGGAAACCGACAGCCCCTATCTGGCGCCGCCGCCGCATCGCGGGCGCCGCAACGAGCCCGCCTATACCGCGCTGACCGCGGCCATCGGCGCGCAGGTCTTCGGGCTCAGCCTGCCCGAGTTTGCCGCCGCCACCACGGCCAATTTCGACCGCCTCTTCGCCAAGGCGGCAGGGGGTGCGCGATGAGCCGGATGCGCTTCACCATCCTGGGCTGCGGCTCCTCGGGGGGCGTGCCGCGGATCGGCGGCTTCTGGGGGGACTGCGACCCCGCGAACCCGAAGAACCGCCGCTCGCGCTGCTCGATGCTGGTCGAGCGGGTGAGCCCCGCGGGCACGACCCGGGTGCTGATCGACACCTCACCCGACATGCGCGAGCAACTCTTGCGCGCCGAGGTCGCCACGCTTGACGCCGTGATCTACACCCACAGCCACGCGGATCATGTCCACGGCCTCGACGACCTGCGCCAGATCACCTTCAACATGCGCAAGCGCCTGCCCGTCTGGGCCGATGGCGACACGACCGAGGCGCTGCTCTCGCGCTTCGGCTATGCTTTCGTGCAGCCGCCGGACAGCAATTACCCCCCGATCTGCGAGCTGAATTCGATCCGCGACGGGCGAGCGTTCTCCATCACCGGCGCGGGCGGGGCGATCGACTTCCTGCCCTTCGAGGTGCGCCACGGCAATATCGACGCTCTCGGCTTCCGGATCGGCGGGCTCGCCTATCTGCCCGATGTGAACGAGATCCCCGAGCCGGTCTGGGCGCATCTTCAGGGGCTTGATTGCTGGGTGCTCGACGCGCTGCGCCGCACGCCGCATCCGACGCATGCGCATCTGGCGCTGGCGCTCGAATGGATCGCGCGCGCGCAGCCTGCGGGGGCGGTGCTGACGAACCTGCATCTCGATCTGGACCACGATCAGCTGGCGGCCGAACTGCCCGCCCATATTCGCCCGGCGCATGACGGGATGGTGCTTGAGTTCGCGCTATGAGCGCGCTCGTCACGGTCATTCTGCCGGTCTTCCTCGTCATCGGCTTTGGCTATCTGGCGGTCTGGCGCGGGCTTTTCAGCGATGGCGCGGTCGAAGGGCTGATGCGGTTTGCGCAGACCTTCGCGGTGCCGGTGCTGCTCGCGCGCTCGATCGCGCGGCTCGATCTGGGGGCGTCTTATGACGCGGGGCTGATGATCAGCTTCTATGCGGGCGCCTTCCTCAGCTTCGGCATCGGCATCGTTCTGTCGCGGCTCTGGCTCGACCGCGCGCCGGTCGATGCCGCGGCCATCGGCTTCTGCTGCCTCTTCTCCAACTCGCTTTTGCTTGGCATTCCGATCACCGAACGCGCCTATGGCGCCGAGGCGCTCTCGGGCAATTTCGCGATCATCTCGGTGCATTCGCCGATCCTGTTCACGATCGGCATCCTCACGATGGAGGCTGCGCGCAGCCCGGGCGGCGGGCTGGGATCGGTGGGGATCAACGCGCTCAAGGGGGTGCTGCGCACGCCGCTGGTGATCGGCATCCTGTGCGGCTTCGCTGTTCAGGCCGGCAAGGCGCTGACCGGCCACGACCTGCCCGAGCCGGTCTGGGCGGCGATGAACATGGTCGCGGGCGCGGCGCTGCCGGCCGCGCTCTTTGGTCTGGGCGGCGTGCTGCACCGCTACAAGCCCGAGGGCGACAGCCGCGCCATTGCGATGGTCTCGGTCCTGTCGCTGATCGTGCATCCGGGGGTCGCCTATGCGCTGGGGCATTGGGTCTTTCAGCTGCCCACCGCGGGTCTGCGCTCGGCGGTGATGACGGCGGCGATGGCGCCGGGGGTCAATGCCTATCTCTTTGCCAATATGTATGGCGCCGCGCGGCGGGTCGCGGCCTCGAGCGTGCTGATCGCGACCGCGCTGTCGATCCTGACGATCTGGGGCTGGCTCGCGATCCTGCCCTGAGCGCCCGAGACCCCGGGCAGAGGGGGGCCCTGCCCCCCGGCTTCGCCTCCCCCCGGGATATTTTGGCACTGTTGAGGAGGAGGTGCCCCATTGCGGTGGAGCCGCCTTTCCCCTCAACAGTGCCGAAATATCCTGGGGGGTGAATTTCGCTGAAAGCGAAAGAGGGGGGCAAGGCCCCCCTCTCTGTGGATCATCAGGCGGCGCGCCGGTTTACTGCGGCGTCACGCCCCGCAGCCGTTCCGAGCGGCGGCGCAGCAGCTCGACCGTGGTCAGCAGCGCGATCGAGATGATCACGAGGATCGTCGCCACCGCAAGGATCGCCGGGCTGATCTGTTCGCGGATGCCGTTCCACATCTGCCGCGGGATCGTCTGCTGGCTGTGATCGGCGATGAAGAGCACCGCGACCACCTCGTCAAACGAGGTCACGAAGGCAAAGAGCCCGCCCGACACCACGCCGGGCATGATCAGCGGCATCTGCACCTTGAAGAACGCGGTCCGCGGATTGGCGCCGAGCGAGGCCGCCGCGCGCACCAGCGACTGATCGAAGCCGTAAAGCGTCGCGGTCACGGTGATGATCACGAAGGGAATGCCAAGTGCGGCATGCGCAAGGATGATCCCCGCATAGGAGCCCGCCAGCCGCGACATCTCGAGATGCACGCCCCCCTCGAAGCTGAGCATCGGCACCCGCACCCAGCTGTAGAAGAAGAACATCCCCGTCGCCGAGATGATGATCGGCACGATCATCGGCGAGATCAGCACCGCCATGATCTGCTTGCGGAAGGGCATCTCGGGGCGGGTCAGGCCGAGCGCCGCGATGGTGCCGAGCGTGGTCGAAAGCAGCGTCGAGAACACGCCGATGATGATCGAGTTCTTCGTCACCTGCATCCAGGTCGCATTCTGCCAGAAGTCGCGCCAGAAGCCGAAATCGCGCGGGGCATCGGGGGTCTGCATGCCGAAGGTGATCAGCTGGTCATACCAGCGCATCGAATAGCCCTCGGGGTCGAAGCTCAGCATCTTCTCGGTGAAGGTGAAATAGGGCTCGGCGTTGAAGCTGAGCGGGATCACGATCAGGATCGGTGCGATCAGGAAGATGAAGATCAGCGCACAGATCACCAGATAGGTCACACGCCAGGCGCGTTCGAGCGGGCTTGCATAGGTGGGCAATGCCATGGGGTTTTCTCCTTAGCCCAGCTTCATCTTGTCGATGCCGACAAGCTTGTCGTAGATCCAGAAGAAGATCATCACGATCGCAAGGAGCTGCGCGGCAAGCGCGGCGGCGAGCGACCAGTTGAGCGACTTCTGCATGTGGAAGGCGATCATGTTCGAGATCATCTGCCCGTCGGCGCCGCCGACAAGGGCCGGGGTGATGTAATAGCCCATCGCCAGAATGAAGACCAAAAGCCCCCCCGCCCCGATCCCCGGCAGCGTCTGCGGCAGATAGACCCGGCGGAAGGCGGTCCAGCTCGTCGCGCCAAGGCTGCGCGCGGCGCGGACATAGCTTGGCGGGATCGTCTTCATCACCGAATAGAGCGGCAGCACCGTGAATGGCAGCAGGATATGGGTCATCGCGATGATCGTGCCGGTCTCGTTATACATCATCTGGATCCGGCCATCTTCACCGATCAGCCCGAGCCCGACGAGCAGGTTGTTGAGCACCCCCTGCGATTGCAGCAGCACCATCCACGAGGTCGTGCGCACCAGAAGCGAGGTCCAGAACGGCAACAGCACGAGGATCATCAGCAGCATCGCCTTGCGCATCGGCAGCGTGGCCAGCAGATGCGCGATCGGGAAGCCGAGCAGCAGGCAGATCAAGGTGATCTGCAGCGACATCGAAATCGTGCGCCAGAACAGCGTCTTGTAGATCGCCTGCCCCTCGGCCACCGGGACGATCTTGCCCGCGTCGTCGCGGGTGAAGTCATTCGCAGCCAGATAGAAATCGAAGGTCCAAGGGCTCGAGGCCGAGCGCATCGCGCGCCAGATGATCGGATCGGCCCATTTCTTGTCCTGGGCGATCAGCGCCTCCTTGAAGGGCGGCTCGAGCTTGTCGGCGCCGCGCGCCGAGCTGGTGAAGAGCGAGCGCGTCCCCGAGACATCGTAGTTGATCCGGGTGCCCGCGACGCCCGCGGTCTTGTCGGCCTTCATCTTGGCGAGGTCGGCGGCCAGCGCGGCATAGGCGGCCTCGTCCGGATCGGTGCCGGCGGGGTTCTCGGCGAACCACTGGCGCAGCGCGGGCGCATTGGCGCTGAACGTGTCGTTATAGATCGACTGGAACAGCATCTGCCCGATCGGGACGATGAAGCTGATGAAGATGAACAGAAAGAGCGGCGCAACGAGCATCAGCGCCCGGCGGCGGCGCACGGCGAGCGAGGCGGCCAGTGCGGCCTTGAGCGGCTTGCCATCCGCCGTTGTCAGGGCGGCAGGCGTGAGTTGGGCGGTTGCGTCGGTCATTCGGTTCCCCTCGAAGGGCTGGGTCGGGAATGCGGCCTTTGCCGCGGGGCCGAGGCGGCCTGCGGGGCAAGAGGCAAAACTGGGGAGAAGGTGGGGCGGCCGTGCGGGCCGCCCCCGAAAGCTGGATCAGCTGGCCAGCCAGGCGTTGAAGCGCTCGCTCAGTTCCACGTCACGGTCGGCCCAGAAGGTCGGGTCGGTCCAGATCGGGTTGATCATGTTGGCCGGGTTGGTCGGCATATAGGGCGCCATTTCGGTCTTGCCGTCCTGATAGAGGCTGACAAGGGCCGAGGACGACTTGCGCGCCGGGCCATAGGCGATCCATTTCGCCTGATCGGCCAGACGCTGGGTGTCGGTCGAGAAGGCGAGGAACTTCATCGCCGCTTCCTTGTTCGGCGCGCCTTTCGGGATCACCCACAGGTCATAGTCCATATAGGTGCCGTCCCAGATCGTGCCGAAGGGCTTGCCTTCGCCCACTTCGGCGGCGAAGAAGCGGCCGTTATAGCCGGTGGTCATCACGACTTCGCCATCGGCCAGCAGCTGCGGCGGCTGCGCACCGGCTTCCCACCAGACGACCGAGTCCTTGATCGTGTCGAGTTTCGCCAGCGCGCGGGCCACGCCCTCGTCGGTGCCGAGCACTTCATAGACCTGATCCGAGGGCACGCCATCGGCGACCAGCGCCATTTCCAGCGTCCGCTTGGCCGATTTCAGCAGGCCGCGCTTGCCAGGATATTTCTCGAGGTCGAAGAAATCGGCCAGCGTCGAGGGCGGCGCATCGGGGAATTTGGTCTTGTCATAGGCGATCACGGTGCCCCAGACGATGTTCGCGACGGCGCAATCCTGAATGGCGCCCGGCACGAAATCCTCGGTTGCGGGGGTGCCATCGGGCGCCGGGGGCAGCATGGCCGGGTCGATTTCTTCCAGCAGGCCTTCGTCGCACAGGCGGATCGCATCCGACAGCTCGACATCGGCGAGGTCGATCGAGACGTTGCCGGCCTCGGCCTGCGCCTTGAGCGGGCTCGCGGGGTTGTCGGCGTCGATCGAATTGATCTTGATGCCGGTCATTTCGGTGAAGGGCTTGTGATAAGCCTCGACCTGGGAAACGGTATAGGCGCCGCCCCAGGAAACGATGTTGAGTTCCTGCGCCGAGGCGGCAAAGCCCGCCCCCACCAGCGCGGTGCTCAGGATCAGCAGTTTTTTCATGTGACACTCCCAGTTGGTCTTGGTTGGTTCTGATTGCGGGCCCTGTTGGATCGGGCCGTCTTGTCGTTGGGGGGACAGGCGGGTCCGCCTGTCCTGAAACCTTGTCCGGGCGCGCGGCCGGGATCGCTGCCGGTTTGCGGCCGCGATCGTGTCCGGCCCCGCCCTTACATCGGGTCGAGCGCGCGGGCGTCCTGCGGATGCCAGCCGATTTTCAGCTTGTCGCCCGCCTTCAGCCGGGTTTGGCCCAGCGTGTTCCGCGATTTCATCACGAAATCCTCGCTGCCCGCAACGCGCATCCGGGTGCGGAAGATATCGCCCATATAGATCACCTCGAGCACTTCGGCGTCGATCATATGGGCGCCCTCGGGCATCATCTCGGGCTTGAACTCGATGCGCTCGGGACGGATCGAGACCAGCGTCTTCTGCCCCGTGCCGCGGATGTTCACCGGGGTCGCGTCGATCAGCTCGCCGGTGGCCAGACGCACCAGACACTTGTCATCGGAATATTCCTCGACGGTGCCGGGCAGCTTGTTGTTCTCGCCGATGAAGCCCGCGACGAAGCTGTTCTTCGGGCGCTCATAGAGCTCGTCGGGCGGCGCCAGCTGCTGGATGCGCCCGTCGTTGAACACCGCGACGCGGTCCGACATCGTCAGCGCCTCGCCCTGATCGTGGGTCACATAGACCACGGTGATGCCCAGACGGTCGTGCAGCGCCTTGATCTCGAACTGCATATGCTCGCGCAGCTGCTTGTCGAGCGCGCCGAGCGGCTCGTCCATCAGGACCAGTTCGGGGTCGAAGACCAGCGCACGGGCCAGAGCGATCCGCTGTTGCTGACCGCCCGACATCTGCGCCGGGCGACGGTTGGCGAACTTGCCCATCTGCACCATGTCGAGTGCGCGCATCACTTTCGCCTCGCGCTCGGATTTGCCCATCCCGCGGACCTCGAGCGGGAACGCGAGGTTCTCGGCCACGGTCATATGCGGGAAGAGGGCGTAGTTCTGGAACACCATCCCGATGCCGCGCTTGTGCGGCGGCGTGTGGTTGATGTTCGTGCCATTCAGGCGGATCTCGCCATGGGTGGCGGTCTCGAACCCTGCCAGCATCATCAGGCAGGTGGTCTTGCCCGAGCCCGAGGGCCCAAGCATGGTCAGGAATTCGCCCTTGGGCAGCGAAAGATTGAGATCTTTCACCACAAGCGTTTCACCATCGTAGCTTTTTTGCACGTGGTCAAAAACGACGAATCCCTCGTCGGTCACAGTATCAGTCAAGTGCGGGCTCCCCGTCGTGTTTTTCTCGTTAGCTCCCGTAGGGTGAACTTAAGCAAGCGCGGGACGCGATTTCAACCCGCAAATCCGTGCTTGTTCAAACCCTTCCATGGGGCCTTCCGATCTGTCGTAAAACCGTCAGAAAACGGCGCCTGCTGGAGGGTGCGCGACCAATTTGCGCATGCAGAACGATCAACTTGGCAGCGGGGCAAGACCCCCCTGACCCGCGGGGCATAGAGCGTTTCGGGGCGGCCCGCCCCCCAAAGCACCCCCGCGAGCGCCGGGAAGGCCCGAATCAACGCGAATCGCTGGGGCGATTCCAATGCGGCCAGCGCCTGCCGGCCGGGCCAGAAGCTCTCGACCCAGGCGCCTTCGGCGACGATCAGCGCGTGCCGCGGCAAGAACAGATGGTGAAACTCTGCGCCGCGCGCGCCGCGCATGCGCCGCGCACCGCCCCAGCCGGCGGCCGCCATCTGCCCCGCGCGTACCAGCGCGCCCGCGGGCGCAGCCCCGGCTGAGCCCGGGATGCCGGGATCGGGCGTGGCCCCCGCAGGCACGAAGACGCAGTGCTGCGCCGACAGGCGCAACACTGCGTCATTGCCCAGAGCCCCAGGTTTGAATTCCACCGGGCAGAGCCGCGGATCGGCCCGCATCTGCGCCGCCGTCACGGACCGGCGCCCCGCCCAGAGCACCGGCGCGGGCGGGCCGTCGCGGGTGTTTACCAGATCCCCCGGGCCGAGCCGCTCGACCGCGACCGGCCCGCGCGGGGTCGCGATCCGGGTGCCCGACACGAAGCAGGGGATGCCCATTGCGGCGAGCTGCGGCGCGGTCGCGACCTGCGCGGGAGAAACGCCCAGCAATGTCAGGCTTTCGCCGCCCGGGAAGCTCAGCACCGCATTGCCCGCGCCGTCATCGGTGATCGTCACATCCCAGGCGTTGACCGGATTCCCCTCGCTGTCGTGCAGATCGCTCACGTCAAGCTGATCGGTGGTCAGCCCGTTCACCACCGTCATGTCGAAATCGACGATGAAATCATTGCCGTCGAGATCGGCAAAAGCGATCGTATCGGCCCCGGCGCCCGTCG
>JACXUS010000336.1 GCA_014763785.1 Sphingomonadales bacterium
CGCGCGCCCGCTTGCGGGCGCGCGCGCCCCGGGCGCGGGGGCCGCGCGTCCCCAAGGGGACGCGCGGCCCCCGCGCAACCCCTGCCCCAACCGTCGGACACAACAGACCACGCGGGAATGGCGGCCCCGCCCCCGGGGCCGCCCCCGTCAGATGGCCGCCCTCAGAACCGCGCCTCGAGCTTCACATAGAGGCTCCGCCCCGGCTCCATCACCCGGGCCGCGGTCTTGTCGAAGGTGTTCGACCGGCTCAGATGCTTGGCATAGGCCTTGTCGAGCACGTTATCGACGCCCGCCAGCAGCACGACCCCCTCGTTCAGCTGATAGCTGCCGAAGAGGTCGAGCACCGCATAGCCCGCCGTCTTGCCCGCATCGCGCGCGGGGTCGATCCGGTCCTGGCCGGTGGCGAAATTGACCCGCCCGCCCGCGCGCCAGGCGTCCTGACCATAGCTGAGCGCGATCTTGCCCTCGAGCGGCGGGATCTGCGCCAGCGGCCGATCATCGCTGCGGTTCTGCCCGCGGGTCCAGGTCGCATCGCCCGCGACCTCCCAGCCGCCCTGGGTCCAGCTCCCCGAGACCTCGACGCCCGAGAGATCCGCCTTGACGTTGCGATAGGTGGTCACCCCCGCCACGCTGAACTGATCGCGCAGGATATAATCCTGCACCCGGTCGAGATAGGCCGAGGCGTTCAGGCTCCAGTTGCCCTGCACCGTCTCGATCCCGAAATCGAGCTGATGGTGCTTCTCGGGGGCGATATCGGGGTTGCCGACCCAATCGGTGCGCGCCATCGCGCGTTCATTCGCATCGGCCGTCCGCACCGAGCGCGAGAGCCCCGCGAACAGAACCGTCCCCGGCGCCAGCTCCTGTTCGAGCCGCAGGAGCCCGCCCAGATTATCCTCGCTGCGGGTGTCGTTGAAGGTCGTGCCATAGCGCGCGGTGTAAAGCGCATTGGGCGCGGGCGTGCCATAGCCCGCAAGCCCCGCCGCGGCATCGGCGCTGGCCTCGACATGGTCATAGCGCAGCCCGGCGCGCAGCTTGGTCTTGTCACCAAAGCTGGTCTCGGTCTCGGCGTAAAGCCCGGTCTGCGCGATCGTCACATCGGGCCACATCAGAAAACGCGCCGTCATCGGGCTCTCGGCCTCGATCCGGGCGCGCATCGCCGCCATCCCGCCATAGGCAATCGCCATGCGGCTGTTCGACTGATGATCAATGCCGATCTTCGCCGTGGTGCGGCCCAGATCGAACTCGGCCTGCAGCGTGCCGCCGGTGGTATCGGACGTGGTCGGCACCCGCATCAGCATCCCCGTGTTCCGACGCAGGGAATAGTTGTCCATCACATGGTCAACCTCTGTGCGATAAAGGCTGCCCTCGATCCGCCGGAGCACGCCCGCGTTCAGATCGACCCCGCCGCGCAGCCGGTAAACCCAGGTGTTCGACAGCGGGCTGTCCATGCCGGCGCCGGCAAACAGAACATCCTCGGCCCGGTCATTCTCGATATCGAAGGCCAGATCGACGCCCTCGGCGTGATAGCCCAGCGTCAGCCCGCCGCTCGTCTGTTCATAGGCCGAGCGCTCCTCGCGGCCCGCGCCGTCCTCATAATCGCTCGCGCGCTTGCGGCTGCCCGCGAGCTCGGCATAGAAGCCAGCCCCCAGATCGACGGCGAGCGAGCCCGAGGCCTCGCCCGTCATGCTGTTCGAGGTGGCGCCCAGCGTCAGGCTGCCCGCGACGCGGCTCCCTTCGGCAAAGACCGGCGCCTCGCGCACCAGCCGCACGGTGCCGCCCGAACCGCCCGCGCCATTCGCCACACTGTCATAACCGCGGCTGACCACGATCCGGTCGGCGCGATCAAAGGCCAGCGTCGAGGTCGGCGGGTCCATCCGGTTCGGACAGCCGCCATAGGTCAGGCTGCCCGCGTCGATCACGTTGAGCTGGTTGCCCTGCTGGCCGCGGATCACGATATCGACGCCATGCCCGCCCATCCGGTTGAAGGACACCCCCGGGATCGAGGCCAACAGCGCCCCGCCATCGCCGCCGGGCGGCACATCGAGGCCCTGCGGCGAGAATTCGTAACCATTGGCGCGGGCCCGCGCCTGTTCCAGCCGCACGAGGATCGGGTCGAGCGTATAGGTTTCGGTGGTGCCCTGTTGCGCCACGGCGGGCAGCGCGATCGAGCACAGCAAAAGGGCGCCCGCGCCAAGGCGCAGCGAAGTGAAAGAAGTCATGTCAGATCATCCCTTGACGTGAGGAACCGGGCCTAAAGGGGCGCCGGGAACGGGTTTTGTCAGTGCGTCAGGGGCAGGATCGGGGGCGCGCGGATCGGGCGGGCGCGGTCGCGCGGGCGCGCGGGGGCAAGCTGCGGCGCAGGCGCGGCATAGGCCAGGCGGTGCAGCCCCATCGGCCGGTCGGGCGCGGTGAAGGGCGCGGACAGATCGGCAAATCCGAGCACGCAGAACGGACAGCGCGATTCGCCGAAGCCCGCGGGCGCGATCTCGACCGAGCCATCCGTCATGTCGATGGTGACGGTTTGCAGCCCCTCGGGGCCGCAGATCACGGTGCGGATATGGCTGGGCGCGAGCGGCGCCTCGAGCGGCGCATAGGCGAGTGCGACCTGAACCCCAAGCAAAAGCGCCACGAGCGCGGTGAACGCGCGCGCGGCCCATCCCCTCGATACGGATCGGATCCCCCGGCTCATGGTTTCGGAGCTGCCGGAAAACCGCCCCGCGCGCAACACGAAACCGTGAGCTGCGACATTCTGGCGCCCCCGCCAGATCGCGCCGCGGTCGCCAGCGCCTGCGCCCTCAGAGCCAGGCGGCCAGCCCGCGCCCCCCCGCCAGCAGCGCCGAAAGGGCCATGATCGCAACCGCGATCCGGCGATATTGCGCCGGGTCGAGCCGGGTGAAGGCGCGGCTGCCCGCC
>JACXUS010000072.1 GCA_014763785.1 Sphingomonadales bacterium
CCGCGGCGCCGCCGAAGGCGGCGCAACCCTGCCTGACCCCCGCGCGCCCCTTGCCCCGCGGGGCTTGCCCGTGGCACAGCATCCCCTCGCAACCAGAGGGCAGATCATGCTGAAACACCGCGGCTTCCCCGGGCGCCTGCCCGGCACCGATTTCCAGTTCACCATCCGCCGCGCCAACAAGCAGGGCGCGACGAAAATCATCCGGCGCGAGCGCTACAAGGATCGCGCCGCCGCCGACCGGCGCGCCGATGCGGGCTTCATGGCCGCGCTCTGGGCGCAATTCGGCGAGGAAGAATTCGAGCGTGGCAACCTCGATGCCGGGCGGCTGAGCTGGCTGATCGGGCGCGAGGTGGTCTTCGCCACCGACCCCGCCAACCCCGCCGATTACGAGCAATTGCTGAAGATCGACGTGGCCCGCGCGAAGGCCTCCTTTCCCGAGGTCTTCGAGGACCCGGACGCCTTCGACTGGGATGACGATGCGGATGAGGAGGACGACTGGGCATGATCCTGCCGATCCCCGCATCGCTTGGGCAGCTTGCCGCCGATCCGGCGGGCGGCATGGCTTTTGCCTTTGCCAGCGGCGCGGGGCTGGCGCAGCATGATCCCCGGGGCGGCCCCGAGCTTGACGCGGACCGCCCGTCTATCCCTACCCCTTCCCGAGCTTTGCGGTCTGGCCCCGTGGTCAGACCGCCCTTTTCGGCCCCCGCGCAACGGGCTGCCACCGCGCCCGTCCTGCCCGCCCACCGGCGGCAGATTGCCGATTGTGCAGCCCGGGCGGCAAATTCCGGCGCAATTCGCTTCCCTTCGGCGCGGCCTGCGCTAGTCTCGCGGCCAATCACAAACCCTGTCGGAGGCAGATCATCATGCGCAAACTTCCCGCCCTCTTCGCCCTTCTTGCCGCGACCGCCGTCGCGGGCTGCATGCAGACCGATGGTCAGCGCGCTCTGGCCGGTGCGGCCGCCGGTGCCATCATTGCTGACGCGACCGACACCAATATCGTCGCTGGCGCGGCGCTTGGCGGTCTTGCGGGCACCGTCTGCGACGACGCGGGCGTCTGCCGCTAAGGCGCAACCCCTTTTCGCGACGCTCCCCCGCCGGGGCGCCGCCCAGTTCACCGATGCCACCGGGGCCCGCCGCCCCGGTGGCATTTCGTTTTTCGACCATACCATCAGACATCACGAAAGGGGGCGCGGGAGACCTTCCCCGCGCCCGGAGGGAAGGGACTGAGAATGTTCAAGAAAATCCTGATCGCGAACCGCGGTGAGATCGCCTGCCGGGTCATCAAGACGGCGCGCAAGATGGGCATCAAGACGGTGGCGGTCTATTCCGACGCCGATGCCAATGCGCTGCATGTGAAGATGGCCGATGAGGCGGTGCATATCGGCCCGCCGCCCGCCAACCAATCCTATATCGTGATCGACAAGATCATGGAGGCGATCCGCAAGACCGGCGCCGAGGCCGTCCACCCGGGCTATGGCTTCCTGTCCGAACGGATGGATTTCGCCGCCGCCCTTGAAAAAGAGGGCGTCGTCTTCATCGGCCCCCCGAGCCCCGCGATCGAAGCCATGGGCGACAAGATCACCTCGAAGAAACTGGCGCAAGAGGCCGGGGTTTCGACCGTGCCGGGCTATATGGGCCTGATCGCGGATGCCGATGAGGCGGTGAAGATTTCCGATCAGATCGGCTATCCGGTGATGATCAAGGCCAGCGCCGGTGGCGGCGGCAAGGGCATGCGGATCGCCTGGAACGCCGAAGAGGCGCGCGAGGGCTTCCAGTCCTCGAAGAACGAGGCCGCGAACAGCTTCGGCGATGACCGCATCTTCATCGAGAAGTTCGTGACCCAGCCGCGCCACATCGAGATTCAGGTCCTGGCCGACCAGCACGGCAATTGCGTCTATCTGCATGAACGCGAATGCTCGATCCAGCGCCGCAACCAGAAGGTCATCGAAGAGGCGCCCTCGCCCTTCCTCGATGAAGCCACCCGCAAGGCGATGGGCGAACAGGCCTGCGCGCTGGCCAAGGCGGTGGGCTACACCAGCGCGGGCACCGTCGAATTCATCGTCGACGGCAACCGCAACTTCTACTTCCTTGAAATGAACACCCGCCTTCAGGTGGAACATCCGGTGACGGAACTCATCACCGGCGTCGATCTGGTCGAGCAGATGATCCGCGTCGCCAATGGCGAGCCGCTGCCGTTCAAACAGGAAGACCTGAAGATCAACGGCTGGGCGATGGAAAGCCGCCTTTACGCCGAGGACCCCTATCGCAACTTCCTGCCCTCGATCGGCCGCCTGACCCGCTATCGTCCGCCGGTCGAAGGCCACACCACCCGCGGCGGCATCGTGCGCAACGATACCGGCGTCTTCGAGGGCGGTGAGATCAGCATGTTCTATGACCCGATGATCGCCAAGCTCTGCACCTGGGCGCCGACCCGCGCCGAGGCGATCGAGGAAATGCGTCTGGCGCTCGACACGTTCGAGGTCGAGGGCATCGGCCACAACCTGCCGTTCTGCGCGGCGGTGATGGACCATCCGAAGTTCTGCGCGGGCGAGATGACCACCGCCTTCATCGCCGAGGAATATCCCGAAGGCTTCGAGGGCGTGACGCTCGATCCGATGATGCTCAAGCGTGTGGCGGCGGCGACGGCGGCGATGAACCGCGTGGCCGAGATCCGGCGCTCGCGCATCTCGGGCACGCTGGGCAACCACGAACGCCATGTGGGCGACACATGGGTCGTCAGCCTGCAGGGCGAGGCCTTCCCGGTGACCATCGCGGCTGACAAGACGGGCTCGACCGTGAAATTCGAGGACGGCACCCATCTGCGCGTCGAAAGCGACTGGACCCCGGGCAAGACGCTGGCGCAACTGCTGGTTGAAAGCGTGCCGCTGGTGCTCAAGGTCGGCAAGCTGCCGATGGGCTTCCGCATCCGGGTGCGTGGCGCCGATCTCAAGGTCCATGTCCGCACCCCGCGCGCGCATGAGCTGAGCCTGCTCATGCCCGAGAAACTGCCGCCCGATACCTCGAAATTCCTGCTCTGCCCGATGCCCGGCCTGATCGTGAAGATCAATGTCGAAGAGGGGCAGGAGGTGCAGGAAGGTCAGGCGCTGGCGACCGTCGAGGCGATGAAGATGGAAAACATCCTCAAGGCCGAGCGCAAGGGCGTGGTGAAAAAGATCAACGCGGCCGCGGGCGCCAGCCTCAAGGTCGATGACATCATCATGGAATTCGAGTGATCCATGCAGGGCTGCCGCCGGGCGATCCGGCGGCGGCCACGTTTGCGGTGAGTGTTCGGAGGGAAGCGGCGTGACCGGGGCCGGGGCCGACAGGACGGGAGAGCACAGGGGGACGGCAGCGCCGCGCCCGGCTCAATATCCCGTGCGCGTGCCCGAGCGGATTTCCTCGCGCCGGATCGGCATCTTGTCGATGGCGCGCATGATCTCGCGCCCGTTCCACGGCAGCGGCTTGCGGATCGAGACCTGCCCGTCCTTGGTCATCAGCACCAGCGAAAACCCCCGCGGCCGCAGCTTGCGCCGCACATCCGACAGCGGCTCGGGGGTGGTATCACTGATCACCACCACGTCGCGCGCCGCAAGTTCGGGCCAGCGCGCCGCCAGAAGCGCCATCTGCTCGACAAAGGCCGGATCGTCGGCACTGTCGGCAAAGACCAGCACGGGGCGCTTTTTCCAGATAAATTCGCTCAAATCCGCGCGGTCGCCGGGGATCGGGGCAAAGCCTGCGGCCTCGGGGGCGGCTGCGGCCGGAGCAGGGTCCGGCACCGGATCGCTCGCCTGTGCGACGGCCGCGGGCGCCGGGGCCAGCATCAGCGCGGCCAGCAAAACAAGGGCTTTGCCAGCCGGGACAGGCCGGATCTGCGGCGGGCGGCATCGGTCGGCAGGGCTGAGCGGTCGCATCGGGTCCTCCTTGCCCTTGGATATAAGCGGCCGGGGGCCATGCCACCACCGCCAAGCCGTCGAATTTTCACAAAATTCGCGCTTTAAGCAGTTCTGCAGAAGTTTCGCTTACGATCGCGATGACCGGCCGCATCGGGCGCGCCGGGCGTGCGGGGGGAGCCCCGCGCGACGATCGGATCGGAGCACGGGGCTGCGTATGGATGTCATTCTTCACTTGGGCGCGCATCGCACGGGCACCTCTTCGCTGCAATTGTGGATGGTGCAGAATGCGGCCCTGCTGGAGCAGTCGGGCATCATGGTCTGGGGCCCCGAGCGCACGCGGGCGGGGCTGTTTTCCGGGCTGATCAAGCGCCCCGATCTGGTCGGGCCCGCCGATGTTCTGGCGGCGCGGCGCACGGCCACGCGGCTGCGGATGGAGATCGACGCGCTGGCCGACCGCGGTGTGCAGCGGCTGATCATCTCCGAGGAAAACGTGCTCGGCGCGATGCCGGTCTGCTATGCGCAGGACACGCTTTATCCCGATCTTCATGGCCGGCTGGAGCGGGTCGCCGATGCCTTCGGCCCCTGTCTGACCGGCGCCGCGCTCTCGATCCGGCGCTATGACATGTGGTGGGCCTCGGTGCTGTCGGTGATGCTCAACCGCGGCCAGCCTCGCCCCGATGCGGCGCGTCTGGCGCGTCTGGCGGCCTCGCCGCAGGGCTGGCGCCGGGTGATCGAAGGGGTGCGCGGCGCCTTTGGCCTGCCGCTGACGGTCTGGCCCTTCGAGGCGCTGGCCGGGCGCCATGCCGCGCAATTCGCGGGCATGGTGCCGGGGATGGCGCTGCCTGCGGGGCTATATGACTGCGGCCGGGTGCAGAATGCCGGACCCTCGGGGGCGGCGCTGGCGCGCGCGCTGGTGGCGCTGGACGGGGCGGGGCGCGCGCTCGATCAGGGCGAGGACGGGCATTACATGCCGTTCTCGACGCCCGAACGCGGGGCGATGGCCGCGCGCTATCTTGCGGATCTGGCCTGGCTGCGCTCGGCGCCGCCGGGGGTGAGTTACATCGAAAAGGACGCCGGAAGGACGGGGGCACATCCGTCTGCGGTGACAGAGGAAGAAGGAGCGTTCCATGACGACCAAAAAAGAGGACTGGGCGAAACTCGCGCAGAAGGAGCTGCGTGATCGTCCGCTGGACAGCCTGACCTGGGACACGCTCGAGGGCATTCCGGTCAAGCCGCTCTATACCGAAGAGGATATCGCGGGGCTCGATCATCTGGGCACGATGCCGGGGCTCGCGCCCTTCACCCGCGGCGTGCGCGCCACGATGTATGCCGGCCGCCCCTGGACGATCCGGCAATATGCGGGCTTCTCGACCGCCGAGGCCTCGAATGCCTTCTACCGCAAGGCGCTGGCCGCGGGCCAACAGGGCGTTTCGGTGGCCTTCGATCTGGCCACCCACCGCGGCTATGACAGCGACCATCCGCGCGTCGTGGGCGATGTCGGCAAGGCGGGCGTCGCCATCGACAGCGTCGAGGATATGAAGATCCTGTTCGACGGTATCCCGCTGGACAAGGTCTCGGTCTCGATGACGATGAACGGCGCGGTGATCCCGATTCTGGCGAATTTCATCGTGACGGGCGAGGAGCAGGGCCACCACCGCTCGGTCCTGTCGGGCACGATCCAGAACGACATCCTCAAGGAGTTCATGGTCCGCAACACCTATATCTATCCGCCCGAACCCTCGATGCGGATCATCGCGGATATCATCGAATATACCAGCAACGAGATGCCGAAGTTCAACTCGATCTCGATCTCGGGCTATCACATGCAGGAGGCGGGCGCGAACCTCGTGCAGGAGCTGGCCTATACGCTGGCCGACGGGCGCGAATATGTGCGCGCGGCGCTGGCGCGGGGCATGGATGTTGACGCCTTCGCCGGGCGGCTGTCGTTCTTCTTCGCGATCGGCATGAATTTCTTCATGGAGGTGGCAAAACTGCGCGCGGCGCGGATGCTCTGGCACCGGATCATGTCGGAATTCAACCCGAAGAAGCCGGGCAGCCTGATGCTGCGCACCCATTGCCAGACCTCGGGCGTGAGCTTG
This sequence comes from Sphingomonadales bacterium, assembly GCA_014763785.1. Lineage (GTDB taxonomy): Bacteria > Pseudomonadota > Alphaproteobacteria > Rhodobacterales > Rhodobacteraceae > Rhodobacter. The sequence goes on from JACXUS010000072.1 coordinate 5,993, forward strand.
CAGGAACAGGACCCCTATAACAACGTGGTGCGCACCGCCTATGAGGCGATGGCCGCGGCGCTCGGCGGCACGCAGTCGCTGCACACCAATGCGCTGGATGAGGCGATCGCCCTGCCCACCGATTTCAGCGCCCGGATCGCGCGCAATACCCAGCTGATCTTGCAGGAAGAAACCGGCATCACCCATGTCGTCGATCCGCTGGCCGGGTCCTATTACGTCGAGAAGCTGACCGCGGATCTGGCGGAAGCCGCGTGGAAGCTGATCGAAGAGGTCGAGGAGATGGGCGGCATGACCAAGGCCGTCGCCAGCGGCATGCCGAAGCTGCGCATCGAGGAATCGGCGGCGCGGCGGCAGGCGATGATCGACCGCGGCGAAGAGGTGATCGTCGGCGTGAACAAGTATCGCCTCGCCAAGGAAGATCCGATCGACATCCTCGATATCGACAACGTCGCGGTGCGCGAGGCGCAGATCGCCCGGCTGGAGAAGATGCGCGCCACCCGCGACGAGGCGAAATGTCAGGCGGCGCTGCTGGAACTGGGCCGTCGCACGGTCGAAGGGGGCAATCTGCTCGAGGCGGCGGTGGAATGCGCCCGCGCCCGGGCCTCAGTCGGGGAGATCTCGCTCGCCATGGAAGGGACGTTCGGGCGCCATCGCGCCGAGGTGAAGACCCTCGCGGGGGTCTATGGCGCGGCCTATGACGGCGATGAGGGCTTCGCCCAGATCCAGCGCGACGTCGAGGCCTTCGCCGAGGCCGAGGGCCGCCGCCCGCGGATGCTGGTCGTGAAGATGGGGCAGGACGGGCATGACCGCGGCGCCAAGGTGATCGCGACGGCCTTCGCCGATATCGGCTTTGACGTCGATGTGGGGCCGCTGTTCCAGACCCCCGAAGAAGCCGCGCAGGATGCGATCGACAACGATGTCCATATCGTCGGCATCTCGAGCCAGGCGGCGGGCCACAAGACGCTCGCGCCGAAGCTGATCGAGGCGCTAAAAGAGCGCGGCGCCGAGGATATCATCGTGATCTGCGGCGGCGTGATCCCGCAGCAGGATTACGAGTTCCTCCGCGCGGCGGGCGTGAAGGCGATCTTCGGCCCGGGCACCAATATCCCGGCCGCGGCGCGCGAGATCCTCACGCTGATCGGCTCTGCCAAGGGCTGATCGGCGCGCCACAGGGCAAACCGGGCAGGGGGGCTTCGCGCCCCCCTCGTCGTTTGCAACGACGTCACCCCCCGCGGGATATTTGGACACTGTTGAGGGGCAGGGCCTTGGCCCCTGATCGAACGTGGCGCCGGTCTGATCCTCAACAGTGCGGCAAATATCCCGGGGTGAATTTGCGCGTCAGCGCAAAGAGGGGCAGGGCCCCTTTTTGCCAAAGCAAAGGGGCGCCCGAAGGCGCCCCTGTTTATTGGACCCGCGTGACGGATCAGGCGGTGCGGCCCGCGGCCTCTTCACGCGGTTTGCCGGCATAGCGAAGCACCGCATAGCCAAGGGCGGCCGAGATCAGCGAGCCCGCGAGCACGCCCACCCGCACCATGTTCATCTCGGTGTTGCTCTCGAAGCTCAGCGAGCCGATGAAGAGCGACATCGTGAAGCCGATCCCCGCAAGGCAGGAGATGCCATAGAGCTGCAGCCAGTTCGCCCCCTCGGGCAGCCGCCCGATACCCGCCTTGACCATCGCGAAGGTCAGGCCGAAGACGCCGATCTGCTTGCCAAGGATCAGGCCGAGCGCGATGCCCAGCGGCAGCGGTTGCACCAGATCGCCGAACCCCATCCCGGACAGGTTCACCCCGGCATTGGAGAAGGCAAAGATCGGCACGATCAGGAACATCACATAGGGATGCAGCCCGTGTTCCAGCGAATGCAGCGGCGACTTGCCGTATTTGTCCTTGAGCGGGATGAAGAAGGCGGTGATCACGCCGGCAAGCGTCGCATGCACCCCCGATTTCAGCACCAGCACCCAGAGGATCAGCCCCAAAAGCAGCGTCGGCGCCATCCGGTGATGGCCCAGCAGGTTGCGCATCAGCATCAGCCCGAGCGGTACCAGCGCCATCAAGAGGTAATTGGCCTTGAGCTCCGCCGTGTAGAAGAGCGCAATGACCACGATCGCCCCGAGGTCATCGAGGATCGCCAGCGTCAGCAGGAAGATCTTGAGCCCCGAGGGAACCCGGCTGCCCAGAAGCGCAACGATGCCCACCGCAAAGGCGATATCGGTCGCGGCCGGGATCGCCCAGCCCTTGGCATGCACCGGGTCCGAGCCGTTGAACAGCAGGAAGATCAGGGCCGGCGCGGCCATCCCACCAAGCGCCGCCACCCCGGGCAGCACCACATTGGCCGGGTTCTTCAGCCGCCCCTCGAGCATCTCGCGCTTCAGCTCGAGCCCGATCAGGAAGAAGAAGATGGCCATCAGCCCGTCGTTGATCCACAGGATCAGCGGCTTGGACAGGCCTTCGCCATCGAGCAGGACCGAGAAATAGACATGCAGTGTCTCGGTATAGGCGGGGGACCAGGCCGAGTTTGCGACGATGAAGGCCACAACAGTGGCCAGCATCAGCGCGACGCCGCCGGCGGCCTCGTGGTGAAATAGCTTCTCGATGCGCTGGAACGCGGTCATATGCCCCCCTCGGTGGATTGGTAAACTCCGCCCCAAGTTGGGGAACGGGGGGCGCTTTTCAAGCACAAAACGCCCGAAATCGGCGCCGGAGGTGCGAAATCGCGGAGCCCGTGTCTTCTGCGCCGCGGCGACGAGGGCGGATCGGCAGGGGATGGCCGGGACGGGCCGGGCCGGGGCGGCGCTCCATTGCGCAGCCGGGCGCCGCGCGCCAAAGTATCTGTGCCGGGCGGACCGCGCCCCGCGGGGTGGGGCGCCGCCCCGCGCCGTGCCGCCCATGCCGCGGGCCCTGCAACCCGGGCCCCGATCCCCATTGAAGCCTGACCCTGCGCCGAGTCTCACGCCCGAATGACCACCTCCCCGCTGATCCGCCCCGCGACCGCCGCCGATGTGCCCGCGATCCTCGCCTTCTGGAACCCGGTGATCCGCGACACCACGGTCACCTTTTCGCCGACCGAGCACAGCGCCGAGGGGCTGGCCGAGCTGATCGCCAGCCGTCAGGCCGCGGGCCGCGCCTTTCTGGTGGCCGAAGCGGACGGCGTGGTGCTGGGCTTTGCGAGCTACGATCAGTTCCGCAAGGGCCCCGGCTATGCCCATGCGATGGAGCATACGATCATCCTTGCGCCCGCCGCGCGGGGCCGGGGCGCGGGGCGGGCGCTGATGGCCGCGCTTGAGGATCACGCGCGCGCGGGCGGCGCGCATGTCATGGTGGCGGGCGTTTCAGGCGAGAACGGCCCGGGGCAGGCCTTCCATGCCGCGATCGGCTATGCCGAGGTCGGCCGGGTGCCCGAGGTGGGGTATAAATTCGGTCGCTGGCTTGATCTTGTGCTGATGCAAAAGCGGCTCTGAGGCGCTAGAGTGGCGCCATGGACAAGCCGGTTTCCCTTTGGTCGCGCATCGCGCAGGCGCTTGCGGCCCTCGCCCGCGGCGAGGGATTGTCCAGTATTTTCGACCCCTTACGCACCCCGCCCGAACGCTCGGTGGCGTTCACCATCGCGGTGATTGCGCTTGGCGCCAAGATGGCCAAGGCCGATGGCGAGGTGACCCGCGACGAGGTTGCGGCCTTTCGCCGCGTCTTCCAGATCCCGCCGGGTGAGGAGGGCAATGCCGCGCGCGTCTTCAATCTGGCGCGCACCGATGTGGCGGGCTTCGACGCCTATGCCCGCAAGATCGCGGCGATGTTCGGCCCCGGCTCGGACATGCTCAAGGACCTGCTCGAGGGGCTTTTCGTGATCGCGCTCTCGGACGGCGCCTATCACGAGGCCGAGGATGCCTTCCTGACCGAGGTCGCGCGGATCTTCGGGCTGGAGGAGTGCTGTTTCCGCGCGATCCGCGCCAGTTTCGTGCCCGATGCCGCGCCCGATCCCTGGACCGTGCTGGAACTGCCGCCGGGCACGCCGATCGAGGAGGTGCGCACCCGCTGGCGCAGCCTCGTGCGCGAGGCGCATCCCGACCGCGCCATCGCCCGCGGCCTGCCGCCCGAGGCGATCCGGCTGGCCGAGACGCGGATGATCGCGCTGAACCGCGCCTGGCACGAGCTGCGCGATCGCGCGGCCTGAGGGGGGGGCTGGATGCGGATCGCGACCTATAATGTCGAATGGTTTACCAGCCTCTTTGACCGGCACGGGCGGATGCTTGACGATGATCAGGCCTCGGCGCGCTACAAGGTGAGCCGCGCCCAGCAGCTTGGCGCGATTGCGATCGTGATGAGCGCGGTCGATGCCGATCTGATGCTTGTGGTCGAGGCCCCCGATGCGAATGGGCGCCGCCATACGGTGCCGATGCTGGAGAGCTTCGCCGCGCGGTTTGGCCTGCGCACCCGGGCCGCAGTGCTGGGCTTTGCCAATGAGACGCAGCAGGAAATCGCTCTGCTTTACGACCCCGACCGGGTCAGCCTGCGCCACGATCCGCGCGATGATGGCCCCGAGGCGCCGCGCTTCGATACCACGCTGGCGATCGACCTTGATATCGACGCGCGGCTGGATCAGGTGCGCTTCTCGAAGCCGCCGCTCGAGCTGGCGGTTGCGCTCAAGCCGGGCGATGCTGCGGCGGCGCTGCGGCTGATCGGCGTGCATATCAAGTCGAAGGCCCCGCATGGCGCCACCACCCCCGAGGCTGCAACCCGGATCGCCATCGAGAACCGCCGCAAGCAGCTGGCGCAATGTATCTGGCTGCGGCGCCGGATCGACGCGCATCTGGACCGCGGCGAGAGCCTGATCGTGCTCGGCGATTTCAACGACGGGCCGGGGCTCGACGAATTCGAGGCGCTCTTCGGGCGCTCGGGGCTCGAGATCGTCGCGGGGGCAGAGCTGCCGCCCGCGCGGCGGATGCACGACCCCCATACCCGCTTGCGCCGCGCCCATACGACCGCCGCCGCGCCCTCTTCGGCGCGGTTCTATCTGCCCGAGCGGGGGGCCTATTTCTCGGCCATGCTCGATTATGTGATGCTCTCGCCCGATCTGTGCGCCACGCGCCCGCGCTGGCGGATCTGGCATCCGTTCGACGATCCGGCCTGCTATGCGACGCCCGAACTGCGCGAGGCTTTGCTGCAGGCCTCGGACCATTTCCCGGTGACGGTGGATCTGGAGCTGTGAGATCCCATATGGAGGGAATGACCCTGATGCGCCTGCCCCTGATCCTCCCCGCCGTTCTGGCCGTCCTGCTGACGCCTGGCCCCGGGCTGCGCGCCGAAGAGCCCGCGCCCCCGGCGGCCGAAGAGCGCGGCGCGGATCTGGTCGAGCAGGGGATGAAGCTCTTGCTGCAGGGGATATTGGACGAAATGGGCACCTCGCTCGACGAGATGCAGCAGGGGCTGTCGGAGGCCGCGAAAGAGATCGGCCCGGCGCTGCGCGATCTGCTGGCGCTGATCGACGATGTGCAGAATTACGAGGCGCCCGAGCGGCTGCCCAATGGCGATGTGATCCTGCGCCGCAAACCCGGCGCGCCGCCCCCGCCCGATCTGCCACAAGCCCCCGGGGCGCCCGAGAGCGGGATCGAGGGCGGCGCCGAGGCGATCGAGCTTTAGCAGGCTGCTGAAATAGTCCCGCCTCGACAGCGGTTTGAGAACATGATTCACCCTCCGCACGATAACGGCGGAGGCTATGATGCGTGGGACGGA
>JACXUS010000073.1 GCA_014763785.1 Sphingomonadales bacterium
GCGGTGGCTGGGGGGGGCGCGCTGATCGCAACGGCGGCGATCTTTGCGCCGGGGTTTGCGCTGATGGCTCTGGCACTGCCGCTCTGGTCGCGGCTGCGCCGGATCACGCGGCTCGGCGGGGCGGTCGCGGCGGTCAATGCGGCGGTGGTCGGCGTGCTGGCGGCGGCCTGGATCACGCAGATCCTGCCGCATGCGCTGGCCAGCCCCCGGGCGATAGCGCTGGCCGCGGGGCTGAGCCTTCTGGCCTTTGTCCCGCGAATGCCGCCGCTCGCGCTGGTGGTGCTGGGCGCGGCTGGCGGCGCGGTGCTGCTTTAGCCGGGCAGCGCCGCGACCAGCTCGGCGAAATGCTCGCCGCGTTTCTCGAAATTCGGATATTGATCGAAGCTCGCCGCGGCTGGCGCAAGCAGGACGGTATCGCCGCCTTGCGCCTCGCGCGCCGCCGCCGCCACCGCAGCCTCCATCGTCTCGCAGATCTCATGCTCGACCGGCGCCAGTTCGAGCGCGAAATCGCGCGCCGAATGGCCGATGAAATAGGCCTTCTTCACGTTGCCCAGAAGCGGCTTCAGCGCCGAAACACCGCCCTCCTTGCCCAGGCCCCCGGCGATCCAGCGGATGTTCTGGAACGCCTCGAGCGCCTTCGCGGCCGCATCGACATTGGTGGCCTTGCTGTCGTTCACATAGCGCACGCCGTGCTTCTCGGCGACCGTCTGGCTGCGATGCGGCAGGCCTGCAAAGCTGTGAAACGCCTCTTCGATCACCTTGGGGCCGATGCCAAGGCTGCGCGTCGCGGCATAGGCGGCGCAGGCGTTCTGATGGTTATGCGCGCCGGGCAGGCCAGTGACCCCGCGCAGGTCGATCGAAGCGACCTGCCGCCCCTTGCGCCATTCCGCGAGGAAGCCTTTGCGCGCGAAGACCGACCAGCCGTAATCGCCGAGCTTGCGCGCCGAAGAGATGCGGATCAGCCGGTCATCCTCGCGCCCCGTGGCGATCTGATTGGCGAGATAGACCCCCTCGGGCTCGTCCACACCGATCACCGCGCGATCGGGGCCGCCCTCGGCGAAGAGCCTGCGCTTGGCCGCGAAATAGCCGCCCGGGCCGCCATGACGGTCGAGGTGATCGGGGCTGAGATTGGTGAAAACCGCCACATCCGGCGTCAGCGCGCGCGCCAGATCGGTCTGATAGGAGGAGAGCTCCAGCACCACCACCTCGCCATCGGTGGCGGGCTCGATATCGAGCACCCCGCGGCCGATATTGCCGGCCATCTGCGTCGGGCGGCCGGCAATCTCGAGGATATGATGGATCAGCGCCGTTGTGGTCGATTTGCCATTCGAGCCGGTCACGCAGATCGTGCGCGGCGTTACGTCGAAATGGTCCCACTCAGACGTCGCCCAGCTGCGGAAGAAAAGGCCAATGTCATTGTCGACCGGCACGCCCGCCGCCATCGCGGCCGCGATCACCGGATTGGGCCGCGGGTAGAGATGCGGGATGCCCGGCGAGGTCACGAGACAGGCGATATCGTCAAAGGCGCCCGCGCGGCTCAGATCGCGGCAGATATACCCCTGGGCCTCGGCGCGGGCGCGGGCCTCGGGGCTGTCGTCCCACAGGACGGGCTCGGCCCCGCCCGCGACCAGCGCCGCCGCCGTGGCGAGCCCCGAGCGGCCGAGCCCCAGAACCGCGACCTTCGTTCCCGCAAAACCCTGAACCGGAATCATCTGGCATCCCTCTCGCAAGCGGGGCTCTGCCCCGCACCCCGGGATATTTGAGGCAAGATGAAAGGAAAAGTCCGTTTTGCCGCGATTACGGCGCGAGGCCGTAAACCCCGCGCGAGATGCGGGTGAACCAGCCGTAGTGGTTGTCGGCGAGGATCGCCCGGGCGCGGGGGATTTCCAGCGTTCGGGCCAGATCCACGGGGCGGGCGGGGCCGTGCTCGGCCAGATGGGCGCGCAGCCGCTCGGCCTCCTGCCGATAGGCGGTGATGCGTGTGACGCCGGTGGTGCCGCCGGTGTTCGGGTCCCCCTGACGGCGGGCGAATTCGCGCAGCAGGCGGGTCTGGCGTTGGATATTCTTGCGCGGGGCGTAGGGCGCGGGGTCGAGATGCGCCTCGACCGTGGCGGCGGCGATATCGACCGCGAGCAGGCCGAGCCCGAGGCGGCGGCAGAGGTGGAGGATATCCTTGTAGCGCAGTTTCCAGCCGCGATCCGAGGATTTGGGCACCGCCAGATAGACGGTATCGGTCAGGCGCTGGCGGTCGATGCCCTGAAAGATCAGCGCGAGCGAGAAGCTGGTTTTCAGCTCGACCACGAGGGGGGGCTCGTCGCCCCGGATCGCCATCACATCACAGGCGCCGATCTCGGATTTGACGGCATAGCCCTGCCCCTCGAGGAAGGTTTTGACGGGGGCGTAGAGGTCGGATTCTTTCATCGGGTTTGAGGGCAAAACTTAAAGACGCGGCACGGAATAGATTACGCCGTGCCCGATCTTTTCGCCTTCGATCTCGAAGCCACAAACAAATTCCAAGCGAGCGCCGACCATCTCCAAGCGCTGCTCTTCGGTCCAAGAGGTCTCGATAAACCTCTTGAACGTCTCGAGCTCGTCAGGCGTTACCTGCTCGCATCTGGACCAACCCGTTTCAGCCCATTTCGGCACATCAAAAACAAGGGAAAGGAAACGCCGCTCGGGATAGAGCTTTGCATATTGGCGAGCCCAAGCAGGCGGAACGCGATCTTTGGGGGCATCCGCCACCTTGATGATCCCGCGAAACCCATTCTCGTAGGAGACGAAATATTCGTCATCGGCCATTTCGGGCAGGTTGAACAACCCGCCTTTATAAGCATCTAGACCGGCAAGCCCTGCAAACCCCAGAAGGCCGACAATTGCGGCGCGGATAATCCATTTGATCATCGAAGAACCTTTGGAGACTGCGCTCACCGCACCTTCAGCGTCGCGAGACCAATCAGCGCGAGGATCAGCGAGATGATCCAGAAGCGGATGACGATCTGCGGCTCGGCCCAGCCCTTCTTCTCGAAATGGTGGTGGATCGGCGCCATCAGGAAGACGCGCTTGCCGGTGCGTTTGAAGTAAGCCACTTGGATGATCACCGACATCGCCTCGACCACGAAGAGGCCGCCGACGATGGCCAGAACCAGCTCGTGCTTGGTGCAGACCGCGATCGCGCCCAAGGCGCCGCCCAAGGCGAGCGACCCGGTATCGCCCATGAACACGGCGGCGGGAGGCGCATTATACCACAGAAAGCCAAGGCCGCCGCCGATCAGCGCCGCGGTGAAGACGAAAAGCTCGCCGGTGCCCGGCACGAAATGCACGCCGAGGTAATCGGTGAAATCGACGCGCCCCACGACATAGGCGATGGCGCCCAGCGTGCCCGCCGCAATCATCGCGGGCATGATCGCGAGGCCGTCGAGCCCGTCGGTCAGGTTCACCGCATTGGCCGCGCCCACGATCACGATCATCGCGAAGGGCACGAAGAAGATCCCCAGATTGATCAGCACATCCTTGAACACCGGCAGGGCGAGCTGCCCGGTCAGGTTCTCCGGATGCAGCCAGGCCGCGGCAATCCCCGCCACCGCCGCCAGCGCCAGACCCAGCGCCATCCGCACCCGCGAGCTGACGCCCTTGACGTTCTGCTTGGTCACCTTGGCATAATCATCGGCAAACCCGATCAGCGCATAGCCATAGGTGACGCCCAGCACGATCCAGACATAGCCATTGTCGAGCCGCGCCCAGAGCAGCGTCGAGACCAGCATCGCCGAAAGGATCAGCAAGCCCCCCATCGTCGGCGTGCCCGCCTTGACGAAATGGGTCTGCGGCCCGTCGGTGCGGATCGGCTGGCCCTTGCCCTGCTTGCGGCGCAGGATGTCGATCAGCGGCCGCCCGAACAGGAAGCCAAAGATCAGCGCCGTGAAGAAGGCCGCCCCCGCCCGGAAGGTGATATAGCGGAACAGGTTGAAGACATCGCCCCCGTCCGACAGATTGGCCAGCCAATACAGCATTACTCTTTCCCTTTGTGCACTTCGGCGGCATCGGCGCGGCCGCGTTTCTTCAGCGCCTCGACCACGAGGCTGACCTTCGAGCCCTTGGAGCCCTTGACCAGAACCACATCGCCCGCATCGGCCAGATGGCCCGCGCGCGCGGCCAGTTCCGCCGCGGTCTGGTAATACTCGCCCCGCTTGGCGCGTGGCAGCGCCTCGTAAAGCGCCGCCATCCGCGGGCCCGCCAGATGCACGATATCGATCGCGGCCATCGCCGGGTCGGCGGCGATCGCGGCATGCAGCGCGGCCTCATCGGGGCCGAGTTCCAGCATATCGCCCAGAATCGCGACCCGGCGGCCGCGTTTGACGCGCCCCACCCCGTCGCGCGGATGGGCGCCCGCCAGCACCGCGAGCCCCGCCGTCATCGAAGCCGGATTGGCGTTGAAGGCATCGTCGAAGAGATCGAAGCTGTCGCCCTCATCGACGATATCCATATAGATCCGCTCGCGCGCGCCGCGGCCCGCAGGCGGCGCCCAAAGCCCGATATCGAGCGCCACGACCGCCGGATCGAGCCCGAGCCCCGCACAAAGCGCGATGACGCCAAGCGCGTTGCCCGCGAAATGCGCGCCCGGGCTTTGCACCTTGAAAACGAAGGGCTTGGCGCCCGCGCGATGGGCGGTGGCGACCGTCACATCGCCCTCGATCCGCACCGCATCGAGCACATAATCCCCCGCGGGATCGGCGCCAAATCCCAGCGATTTCAGCCCCTTGGCGCGCGCCACCTCGAACAGAAGCCCCGAGACCGGCAGATCATCGGGCAGCACCACGAGCCCGCCCTCCTCGACCCCCTCACAGATCGCGGCCTTCTCGCGTGCGATCCCTTCGAGGCTGTCGAAGGCCTCCAGATGGGCCGCCGCGACAGAGGTGATCATCGCCGCATGCGGGCGCGCCATGCGGGCCAGCGGCGCAATCTCTCCGGGGTGGTTCATGCCGATCTCGATCACCGCGAAATCGGCATCGCGCGGCATCCGCGCCAGCGTGATCGGCACGCCCCAATGGTTGTTGAAACTGGCCTCGGCGGCATGCACATGGCCCTGCGCGCCCAGCACCGCGCGCAGCATTTCCTTGGTCGAGGTCTTGCCGACCGAGCCGGTCACCGCCACGACGCGCGCCCGACTCCGCGCCCGGCCCGCGCGGCCCAAAGCCTCGAGCGCGCCCAGCACATCGGGCACCACCACCAGCGGATCCTCGGGCAGGCAGCCCTCGGGCAGGCGGCTGACCAGCGCGCCCGACGCCCCCTTCTTCAGCGCATCGGCCACGAAATCATGGCCGTCGCGCACATCCTTCAGCGCGATGAACAGATCGCCCGGCTTCAGGCTGCGGGTGTCGATCGACAGCCCCGAGGCCAAGAAGTCGCGCCCCACCGTGCCGCCCGTCGCCTCTGCGATCTCGGCCGAGGTCCAAAGTGCCGCCATCAGATTTTCCCTTCCAGTGCCGCGACAGCTACCGACGCCTGCTCGGCATCGTCAAAGGGGAAAATATCGGTGCCGATCACCTGTCCTGTCTCGTGGCCCTTGCCGCAGATCAGGAGCGCATCGCCCGGCCCCAGCATATCGACGCCGCGCAGGATTGCCTCGGCGCGGTCGCCGACCTCGAGCGCCTGCGGGCCCGCCCCCTCCATCACCGCGGCGCGGATCGTGGCCGGGTCCTCGGTGCGGGGGTTGTCGTCGGTGACGATGACATGATCGGCATGCGCGGCCGCGGCGCGCCCCATCAGCGGACGTTTCGTGCGGTCGCGGTCGCCGCCCGCGCCGATGATCGCCACCAGCCGCCCCATGACATGCGGGCGCAGCGCGGCAATGGCGGTGGCCACCGCATCGGGGGTATGGGCGTAATCGACGAAAGCCGTGGCGCCATTTTCGCGCGTGGCGGCCAGCTGCATCCGGCCGCGCACCGTGGTCAGCCGCGGCAGCGTGGCAAAGACATCAGCGCCCTTCGCCCCGCAGGCAATCGCGAGCCCCGCCGCGGTCAGCACGTTCATCGCCTGGAACCCGCCGATCAGCGGCAGCCGCACCATCTGCGCCGCGCCCTGCCATTCAAAGCGCAGATCCTGCCCCGTCGCATCGAAGCGTTGGCCGAGCAGGCGCAGATCGCAGCCCGGGCCATGGCCCACGCGGATCACCTGCTGGCAGCGCGCCTTGGCATAATCGACCAGCTCGACCCCGCGCGGATCGTCGGTGTTGATCACCGCCACGCCCTCTTCGGGCAGGACGCGGGTGAAGAGCCCGGCCTTGGCGGCGAAATATTCCTCGAAGGTGGCGTGATAATCGAGGTGATCTTGCGTGAAATTGGTGAAGGCGGCCGCCGTCAGGCGCACGCCATCGAGCCTGCGTTGCGCCAGGCCATGGGAACTGGCCTCCATCGCGGCATGGGTGACGCCCCCCGCGGCCATATCGGCCAGCAGGCGATGCAGGGTGACCGGCTCGGGCGTGGTATGGCTCGAGGGCGCGGTATAGGCCCCCTCGACGCCGGTCGTGCCGATATTGGCGGCCTCGAGCCCGAGATTGATCCAGATCTGCCGGGTGAAGGTCGCGACGCTCGTCTTGCCATTGGTGCCGGTCACCGCGATCATCGTCGCAGGCTGCGCTCCGAAAAAGAGCGCGCAGGCAAAGGCCAGCGCCTGACGCGGGTCCTCGGTCACGATCAGGCTGGCCTGGCTGCCCGCCATCAGCGGCCGCGCGATCTCGGCGCCCGCGCGGTCGGTCAGCACCGCGGCCGCGCCCTTTTCCAGAACCGCAGGCAGGAAGCTCGCGCCATGCGCCTTGGTGCCCGGGAGGGCTGCGAAGAGATGGCCGGGCTTGACCAGACGGCTGTCGACCGAAATCCCGGTCACCGCCGCATCGCCGCCCGACAGGACGGTCAGGCCAAGCTCGCTGAGGGTCTTACCCGGCTGTCCCATAGTCTTTGGCCCCATATCTTGTGGCGTCCTTGTCGTTGCCGCCATTTATCGCGGCGGCCGCGGCAGCGTCAACGCGCCATTTGTCCCGGCCCGCCCGACAGGCGCCGCGGCGCTGGCCCGGATCGCGCGCGGGCCAGAGGCGCGCGCCATCCGGCGACGCCGAGCGCCCGCCAAGGGGGGCGCGGCCCGCCCGCGGGCCGCGCGCGGCCGGGGCCCGGAACGGGCCCCGGCCGCCTCCGCTCAATGCCCGGCCGAGGCCTTCACCAGCTGAATCCCCTCCAGAACGCTCGGCCCCTCTTCGGGGCGCAGCCCCAGAAGCGGGCCCACGCGGCGGATCATCTCACCCGCCACCGGCGCCGCGGTCCAGCCCGCGGTGCGGCGCGTCTCGCCCGCGGCATAGGTCGAGCCCTCATCGAGCGAGACCACCAGCACATATTTCGGATCGGTCACCGGGAAGACCCCGGCGAAGGTGCCCATCACCTTGTCCTTGTAATAGCCGCCCGTCGGCTTGGCCTTGTCCGCGCTGCCGGTCTTGCCCGCGACCTGATAGCCCTTCACATCGGCGAAACTCGCCGTGCCCCGCGTCACCACCGCGCGCATCATCGCCAGCGTGCGGCGCGCCACATCCTCGCTCATCACCCGCTCGCCCGGGCGGTGGCCGATATCATGCACCAGCGTCGGCGTCACCTTGCGCCCGCCATTGGCAAAGGCCGCATAGGCGGCGGCCAGATGCAGCGGGCTTGCCGCCAGACCATGGCCATAGCCGATCGTCATCGCTGAGATATCCGACCATTTCGGCGGCAGGATCGGGCGGCCGGTCGGCGCCTCGACCAGCTCGACCGGGGTCGGCTGCAGGAAACCCAGCTGATCGAGGAACTGCCGCTGCTTCTCGGCGCCGATCATCTGCACGATCCGCGCCGTGCCCACGTTCGAGGATTCCACGATCACATCGGTGACCGACAATTGCGGGCCGTAATTGTGGAAATCATTGATCTTGAACTTGCCCACCCGCATCGGCGAGGCGGTCTGCACCATGGTCGAGGGGTTCACAAGGCCCATTTCCATCGCCTGCGCCACCGCAAAGACCTTGAAGGTCGAGCCGAGCTCATAGACCCCCTGCACCGCCCGGTTGAAAAGCGGGCTGTCGCTGGCATCGCCCTTGGTCAGCGGCGCGGGGCGGTCGTTGGGGTCGAAATCGGGCAGGCTCGCCATCGCGACGATCTCGCCGGTGTGGGCCTCCATCAGGATCGCGGTCGCGCCCTTGGCCCCCATCAGCTTCATCCCGCCATAAAGCACCTCTTCGACCGCGGCCTGAATCGTCAGGTCGATCGAGAGCGTGAGCGGCGCGCCGCCATTGGCCGGATCGCGCAGCCAGCCGTCGAAGGCCTTCTCGACCCCCGCCGTGCCCACGACCTCGGCCGAATTCACCCCCTCGGCGCCGAAGCGCGCGCCGCCAAGGATATGCGCGGCAAGGCTGCCATTGGGGTAAAGCCGCATCTCGCGCGGGCCAAACAGCAGCCCCGGATCGCCGATGTCATGCACCGCCTGCATCTGCTCGGGCGAGATCTTCTTCTTGATCCAGACGAATTTGCGCGCGCCGGTGAAATCCTTGATCAGCCGGGCGCGGTCGAGATCGGGGAAGATCGCGATCAGCTTGTCGGCGGTGCGCTCGGGATCGACCAGCATCGGCGGCTGGGCATAAAGCGCGTGCGTCACCAGATTGGTCGCCAGAACCCGCCCCTCGCGGTCGGTGATATCGGCGCGCTGCGCAAGGATCGCGGGCGCCGTGTCCGACAGCTGCGGCTCTTCGGGCTGGCTTGCGGCCAGCGTGCCCATCCGCGCGCCAACGGTGACAAAGGCTGCCAGAAACAGCAGCCCCATCATCAGAAGCCGCCCCTCGGCGCGGGCGCGCTCGCCATCGCGGTTGGCCTCGCCGCGCAGGCGGATGTTCTCGCGCTCGATCGCGTCGGGGTTCTCGCCCTTGGCGCGGGCGGTCAGGATACGGGCCAGCGGGCGCAGGGGGGTGCGGATCATTGGCCATCCTCCACGGCGGGCATCAGATCGGCCCCGGTTGAGATCACGTCGATGGTCTCGGCCACATCGGCCAGACCGGCCCCGCCCTCGCCCCCGGCCTCGCCCTCGGGCAGCGGATAGGCGACCTGCGCCGCGGTGCCGAACTGCTCGGGCGCCAGCGGCAGAAGCGGCACCCGGACGAAGTTCATGTTCACCAGCTCGCGCAGCCGGTCGGGCCGATTGAGATAGGCCCATTCGGCATTGAGCACGCCGATCCCCTCATGCAGGCTGGCAATCTCGCGGTTGAGCGCACGCAGATCGCCCAGCCGGTCCTGCGTCTCGTAATTCACTCGATAGGCCCAAAAGGCCAGTCCCATCACAGCAAGCGCGGTCGCAAGATAAATCAGGGTTCTCATCGTCTGGTCCGGTGCGGCTTGGAAGAGGTCTCTAGAACGGGGGCGGGCAGGCCAAGGGTGGCGCGATCGGCGCGCCCGGCCGGGGCCTCGGTGCGCAGGCCCGCGCGCAGGATGGCCGAGCGCGCGCGCGGGTTCGCGGCCAGCTCGATATCATCGGGGCCGACGCCCTTGCGGGTCAGCATCTCGAAGGCGGGGGCCTCGGCGGCCTGGATCGGCGCATAGCGGCTGCCGCCGCCCGCACGCCCCGAGCGCGCCTGAAAGAAGCGCTTCACCACCCGATCCTCGAGCGAATGAAAGGTCACGACGGCCAGCTTGCCCCCGGGGCGCAGCGCGCGTTCGGCGGCCTCCAGCCCCTGAATCAATTGCCCGAATTCATCATTCACCGCAATCCGCAGCGCCTGAAAGCTGCGGGTGGCGGGGTGGCTCTGGCCCGGCTTCGGGCGCGGCAGGCAGCGTTCGATCACCGCGACCAGTTCACGCGTGGTGGCAAAGGCCGCCTTGGCGCGCGCCTCGGTGATCGCGCGGGCGATCCGGCGCGAGGCGCGCTCTTCGCCGTAATGATAGAGGATATCGGCGATCTCCTCCTCGGGCGCCTCATTGACGATATCGGCCGCCGTCGGCCCCGATTGCGCCATCCGCATATCGAGGGGCCCGTCCTTCATGAAGGAAAAGCCGCGCTCGGCCTGATCGAGCTGCATCGAGCTGACGCCCAGATCCAGCACCACGCCATCCAGCCCCCCGGGCGCGAACTCGGCGGCGTAGTGATCGAGCTCGGAGAACGTGCCCTCGACCAGCACCAGCCGCGCGCCATAGTCGCCGCGCCAGCCCTCGGCCATCGCAAAGACCGCCGGATCGCGATCGACGCCGATCACCGTCGCGGCGCCTGCCGCCAGCAATCCGCGCGCATACCCCCCCGCCCCGAAGGTGCCATCGAGCCAGACCCCAGAGACAGGCGCGACCGCCTCAAGGAGCGGTCGCAGCAAAACGGGGATATGCGGATCGGCGGCCGGGCTCATGCGCCGCCCCCGAGCCGGGGCAGATTGACCAGCGGGTCATAATCGGCCGGGCGCTGCGGCCGGGCCGCCTGGCTCTCGCGATAGGTTTCCGGGTCCCAGATCTTGAAGGTCGTCCCGGCCGAGGCGAAATAGGCCTCTGCGCTCAGGTTCGCCTTCTCGCGCAGCTTCTGCGGCAGCACCAGCCGACCGTCATTGTCGATCTCGGTCTGGTGCGAACATTCATACATTTTCTCTTCGGCCTCGCGCCGCTCCTGCGAGCCGCGCTGCATCGCGTCGATCTGCTCGTCGATCTCATAGGCCGCTTCCATGGTGAAGACCTCGAGCCAGTTCTGCTCGGGCGGACCATAGACGATGACGATTTGCGGGCGCTGCCCGGGGGCCCAGTCAGGATCGCCCGCTTCGATCACGCGGCGGAAGGACGCCGGGATGGAAACGCGACCCTTCGCGTCCACCTTGAACGTCTCTGATCCTCTGAACCGCCGTGCCACGGCTCGCGCTCTCCTGTCCCGCCCCCCGATATGGAAAACGGCGGATCGGACTGCTGCCACTGTCCGATCCGCCGCCCTCGTTCCCATCACTGGGCTGTCCGGTCTGCGCGCGCCACCTGGGGGGATGTCTGCTCGCTCGCGCGCCGGCTCTCTCTCTTTCGTGAAGCGGGTGCCTGTATGAAACCCGGTCTTTGCGCCGTGAGGTCTTGGTGCCTCTTGCCCGTCTTCTCGATGACCAAGTGATGCCATGGGCAGGGATGGGATTGCAAGGGAAAAAATGGGCGATGATGGGAGAGCGCCCCCATATCTGCGATGGACCCGCGTTGAAAAACAAGGCCTTGTGGTGCAGGTATCCGAAACCTAGGCGAGAGCCCCGCGACGACACACCATATCTAGAGGCGAGCGCCCCAGACCAGAGCCACCCATGAAATCCCGAAAATTGCCCAAGGCCACCCCGTCCAGCGCCCCGAAGGCCGCTGACACCGCCGAAAATCCGGCGCTCACCCTGCGTCACGGCGCAGTGATTCGACGTGATCGGGCGAATCCGCGCCCCAATTCCCGCGATTTCCCATGGCAAAACCGCCCGCCCGGCCGGCGCCCATGAAATCCCGTGCCCATGAAATCCCGGGCCCCACCCGGCAATGACAACGGGCGCCCCCTTCGGGACGCCCGATCGTTCAGACAGGACGCAAGAGCCCAAGCCCCGGCGCCACCCGGCCGGGCGCGGCCCGGGATCGCCCAAGGACACCGCCGACCCCGGGGCCCGCG
>JACXUS010000074.1 GCA_014763785.1 Sphingomonadales bacterium
CGACAATCCAACCGTCAGGCTGCCCGCCGTGGCCACCTGATCAAGCCCTGACCTCTCCGAGGGTCGGCGCTCCTACACCACGCCGCGGGGCACTATCGCGTCAGCTGATCACGAGCCTTCGACCTTGATGCGACACGTCCCCAAAAGCCGCAGGTTCGCTTATAACGCCCGCCAAGCAGCGCGATCTTCATCGCTCCCGATCAGCGCACAATTCTACAGGATGACCCCGGCCCATGTGCGTCAACAAACGTGTTGACAGCCGATCGGTAAGCATATGCTTCCAATCGGCATACATATGGTCCAATGACAAAGGGAACGGCTTGGTGGAGCAGAGGGGGATCGAACCCCTGACCTCGTCATTGCGAACGACGCGCTCTCCCAACTGAGCTACTGCCCCTCACCGTGGGCGCGCTTTTCGCCCAGCCGCGGGGGATTGTCAACGGGGGGCACGGGGCTTCTCGAAAGTTTTTTCGTATCCGCCCCGCGCCGCGCCGTCAGGCCGCCACCTTCACCTTCGATCGCACGAAGGCCACAAGATCCGAGGCCGGGCGGGCGCCCGCCGCACGGGCGACCTCGCGGCCCTTGTGGAACAGGATGAAGGCCGGGATGCCCTGGATCCGATAGCGCTGGGTCGCGGTCGGATTGACCTGGGTGTTGATCTTGGCCAGCCGCACCTGCCCTGCAAGCTGCGCCGCCGCCTGCTGGAACTGTGGCGCCATCTGCCGACAGGGGCCGCACCACGGCGCCCAGAAATCGACCAGCAGCGGCAGATCATCGCGCTCGGCCTTGGCGAGGGTCTGAAAATCGACCTCGGCCACCTTGTTCGAGACGAGCGCCTCGCCACAGACCCCGCATTTCGGCGCCGATCCGAGTCGATCGGCCGGCACCCGGTTCGCTTGCCCGCAGGCAAGGCAGGTCACGCGCAGACCTTCGGCCATGATGAACCTCCATTACATTCGCGTTGTCGAATATATTGGGCGCGGCGGACCGCTTTGCAAGACGGCCCCAGACACATGCGCTGCGGATGTCGAGTGACGCAGGTGCTAGGGGCCCTGCCCCTCTTTGCGCTGTCGCGCAAATTCACCCCGGGATATTTGGATCACTGTTGAGAGAGCCTCCCCTCAACAGTGATCCAAATATCCCGGGGTGAATGCTCCGAACGAGCAGAGGGGCAGCGCCCCTGCTTTCACTCCGCCGCATACGCCTCGAGCGGCGGGCAGGTGCAGATCAGGTTGCGATCGCCATAGACGTTGTCGACACGTCCCACCGGCGGCCAATACTTGTCCTCGCGGAACGAGCCGGGCGGGAAGCAACCTTGCTCGCGCGAATAGGGGCGGTCCCAATCGGCGACCAGATCCTCGACCGTATGCGGCGCGCGGCGCAGCGGGCTGTCCTCGGCCGCGATCCGCCCCTCGGCCACATCGCGGACCTCCTCGCGGATCGCCAGCATCGCGGTGATGAAGCGGTCGATCTCGGCCTTGGTCTCGGACTCCGTCGGCTCCACCATCAAGGTGCCCGCCACCGGCCAGCTCATCGTCGGCGCGTGAAAGCCATTGTCGATCAACCGCTTGGCGATATCGTCGACACTCACGCCGACCTCGGCAAAGCCGCGGGTATCGAGGATGCACTCATGCGCCACCCGGCCGCGGTTGCCCATGAACAGGATCGGATAGGCTGCCTTGAGCCGCGCCGCGATATAGTTGGCATTGAGGATCGCGACCCGCGTCGCCTGCGTCAGCCCCGCGCCGCCCATCATCAGGCAATAGGCCCAGGAAATCAGCAGAATCGAGGCCGAGCCATAGGGCGCCGCCGAAACCGGCCCCTCCTCGCCGCCAACCTCGGGGTGACCCGGCAGATAAGGCGCCAGATGCTCCTTGACCCCGATCGGCCCCATGCCGGGCCCGCCGCCGCCATGCGGAATGGCAAAGGTCTTGTGCAGGTTCAGGTGGCTCACATCGCCGCCGATCTCGCCGGGCTTCACCAGCCCCACCAGCGCGTTCATGTTGGCCCCGTCGATATAGACCTGACCGCCGTGTTCATGCGTGATCTCGCAGACCGCGCGCACGGTTTCCTCGAAGACGCCATGGGTCGAGGGATAGGTGATCATGCAGGCGGCGAGGTTCTCGCCCGCAGCCACCGCCTTTTCCTGAAAGTCCTCAAGGTCGATATCACCATTCGGCGCCGATTTCACCACGACGACCTTCATCCCCGCCATCTGCGCCGAGGCCGGGTTGGTGCCATGCGCCGAGACCGGGATCAGGCAGATATCGCGATGCCCCTCGCCGCGGGCCCGGTGATAGGCGGCGATGGTCAGAAGCCCCGCATATTCGCCCTGCGCGCCCGAATTGGGCTGCATCGAGAAGGCGTCATAGCCGGTGATCTCACACAGCTTCACGGTCAGATCGGCGATGGCCTCGTGGTAGCCCGCCGCCTGATCCATCGGCGCGAAGGGGTGCAGCGCGCCGAATTCGGGCCAGGTCAGCGGCATCATCTCGGCCGCGGCATTGAGCTTCATCGTGCAGGAGCCGAGCGGGATCATCGCCCGGTCCAGCGCCAGATCGCGGTCCGACAGACGGCGCATATAGCGCATCATCTCGCTCTCGGCGCGGTTCATGTGGAAGACCGGATGGGTCAGATAGGCGCTTTGGCGCAGCAGGCTTTCGGGAAATCCAAGGCCCTGCGGCGCGGGCGGCGCCTCGGTGATGCCAAAGGCGTCGAGCACCCGGGCGATCACACCCTCGTCTGTCAGCTCATCGACCGAGATGCCGACGCGGTCGCGCCCGACCCGGCGCAGGTTCAGCCCGCGATGCCGCGCGGCGGCCAGGATACCCTGCTGGCCCACGCCGACCTTCACCGTGATTGTGTCGAAGAAGGCCGCGGGCGCGACCTCGGCCCCGGCATTCAGCAGCGCATCGCGCAGGCGCACAGCGTTGAAATGCACCCGCTCGGCGATGGCGCGCAGGCCGACGGGGCCGTGGAAGACCGCATAGAACCCCGCCATCACCGCCAAGAGCGCCTGCGCCGTGCAGACGTTCGAGGTCGCCTTCTCGCGGCGGATATGCTGTTCGCGCGTTTGCAGGCTGAGCCGATAGGCCGGGTCGCCGTGGCTGTCGATCGAGACACCAACGATGCGCCCCGGCATCGCGCGCTTCAGCTCATCGCGGCAGGACATGAAGGCCGCATGCGGCCCGCCATAGCCCATCGGCACGCCAAAGCGCTGCGCCGAGCCCACCGCGATATCGGCACCCATCGCGCCGGGCTCCTTGATCAGGCACAAAGCCAGTAGATCGGTCGCCACCACCGCCAAACCCTTGGCCGCATGGAGTTTTTCGATCAGGTCGGTGAAGTCACGCACATGGCCATAGGTGCCCGGATATTGGAAGATCGCCCCAAAAACCTGCTCGGGGATCAGCTCTTCGGGCTGGCCCTTGACGATCTCGATGCCCAAGGGCAGCGCGCGCGTCTCGATCACCGCAATCGTCTGCGGATGCAGGTTGAGATCGACGAAGAAGCCCCGCGCCTTGGATTTGGCCGAGCGTTCCGCCATCGCCATCGCCTCGGCCGCCGCGGTCGCCTCATCCAGAAGGCTCGCATTGGCCACCGGCAGGCCGGTCAGGTCCGCCACCATCGTCTGATAGTTCAGAAGCGCCTCGAGCCGCCCCTGCGCGATCTCGGGCTGATAGGGGGTATAGGCGGTGTACCACGCCGGGTTTTCCAGAATGTTGCGCTGAATCGCGGGCGGCGTGACCGTGCCGTAATAGCCCTGCCCGATCAGGCTAGTCATCACCCGGTTTTTGGCGGCCACCTCGCGCATCTTCGCGAGCAGCGCATGTTCGGTCAGCGGCGCCCAAGCGAGCGGCTTGGCCTGACGGATGCTTTTCGGCACCGTCTCGGCGATCAGCTGGTCGAGGTCGGAAACCCCCACCACCTTGAGCATCTCCTCCATCTCGGCGGGCGAGGGCCCGATGTGACGGCGGTTGGCGAAATCGTAGGTATCGTAGCTGGTGGGGGTGAACATGGGATTACCCGATGAAATCCTTGTAGTCGTCTTCGCTCATGAACGCATCGAGCTGGCTCATATCCTCGACCTTCATCTTGAAGAACCAGGCGGCGCCCATCGGGTCCTCGTTCACGAGGGCCGGGTTGTCAGCGAGCTTGCCGTTGACCTCGACGATCTCGCCATCGACCGGGGCGAGAATGTCGGAGGCCGCCTTGACCGATTCGATCACGCTGATCTCATCGCCCTTGGCGACCACGGTTTCCGGCTCGGGCAGCTCGACGAAGACCACATCGCCCAGCGCTTCGCTAGCGTGTTCGGTGATGCCGACGACGACCAGATCGCCCTCGACGCGCAGCCATTCGTGTTCTTCGGTGAATTTCAGGTCGGACATGGGGGGCTCCTCAGCGTTTGTAGGCATGGGGGTGGAAGGGCATGGGGGCGATCACCGCGGGCAGACGCTTGCCGCGCACCTCGCCATAGACGGTGTCGCCAGGCTTGAGCGCGGCGGGCAGATAGGCCATCGCCATCGGCGCCTCGATCGAGGGGCCGAAGCCGCCCGAGGTGACCCGGCCGATCGGCTCACCGCCGCGCGCATCGGCAAAGATCTCGACGCCCTCGCGCATCGGCGCGCGGCCCTCGGGGCGCAGGCCCATCCGCTTGCGCGCGGGGCCTTGGGCCAGCTCGGCCAGAATACGCGCGGCGCCGGGGAAGCCGCCCTCCGCCGCCCCACCTGTGCGGCGCCGCTTCTGGATCGCCCAGGCCAGATCGGCCTCGATCGGCGTGGTCGTGGTGTCTATGTCGTGCCCGTAAAGGCAAAGCCCGGCTTCCAGCCGCAGGCTGTCGCGCGCACCAAGGCCAATGGGCGCGACGCCCGGATCGGCCAAGAGCGCCCGGGCAAACGCCACCGCCACGCCCGCGGGCACCGAAATCTCATAGCCATCCTCGCCGGTATAACCCGAGCGCGAGACCCAGAGCGCGGCGCCCTGCCAATCAAACTCGGCCACATCCATGAACCGCATCGCGGCCGCGCCCGGCACCAGCGCGCCCAGCGCCGCCTCGGCCCCCGGCCCCTGCAGCGCCAGCAGTGCGCGGTCGGTGATCACCTCGACGCCCTCGATATGCGCGCGCAGATGCGCGATATCCTGCGGCGCGCAAGCGGCATTGACCACCAGGAACAGATGCCCCGGCTTCTTCGCCACCATCAGATCGTCGAGAATCCCGCCGCCCGCATCGGTGAACATCGCATAGCGCTGCCGCCCCTCGGCCAGCCCCGCGATATCGACCGGCACGAGGCTTTCCAGCGCGCCCACCGCCCCCTCGGGCAGGATCACCTGCCCCATGTGGCTCACGTCAAACAGCCCCGCCGCCGCGCGGCAGTGCAGATGCTCCTTGAGCACCCCCATCGGATACTGCACGGGCATTTCCCAGCCCGCAAAGGGCACCATCTTCGCGCCCAGTTCCAGATGCAGATCGTAAAGCGACGTGCGCAACAATTGCGTATCCCCGGCCATATCGCCCTCAATATCAGCCGGATCTCCGGCACCGAATCCCATGGCCTTGCGGCCTGCTCGATGCCCCCTCTGTCCCTGCACGAGGCCCCCCTCGCACGCCTGAGATCGTTATCCCTTCGGCGGCCCCGGTGGCCGAACCCGGCCGGGGGCATCTCTCCAGAGTCTGTGGTCAGAACGGTCCTTCTGCCTGAGAGTTTACCGGGGCGGTTGCTCCTTCGGCCCTGACCTTGCGGACAGTGTCTCCCGATCCTGACCCCCCTGCGATAGCCGAACGCGCCCCGACCTGACAAGCGGGAAATTCAAACACGACGCTTTTCAGAAAAATACGACATCGGACACGTCGGAAACGCAAAAGAAAAGGGCCGGGAACCCCCCAGCCCTTTCATCTTGCCACAAATATCCCACGGGGGTCCGGGGGTGTGAAACCCCGGTCCGCGCTCAGCCCCTGGCGCGCACCTTGGTCAGAAGCGGCATCAGCTCGGCCATCTCCGGCCCATGCGCCTGCCCCGTCAGCGCCTTGCGCAGCGGCATGAACAGCCCCTTGCCCTTGCGCCCCGTCGCCTCCTTGACCGCGGCGGTCCACTCGGCCCAGGTGGTTTCCGAATAGGGCGGCGGCGGCAGAAGCGCCAACGCAGCCGCGACGAATTCGGCATCCTCGGGGTCGATCACCGCCTCGGCCCCCTCCAGCACCAGCTCGGCCCAATGCGCCAGATCGGCCAGCTTGTCGATGTTCTTCGAGGCCACCGCCCAGAAGGCCCGCGCCTTCTCGGCCGGAATGCCAAGGCCGGCGATCTGCTCGGCCACCGCCTCGAAGGGCAGATGCTGGTTGCGCGCGCGCGTCAGCGGGATCAGGTCGGCCGCGTCGAATTTCGTCGGCGCCGCGCCGAACTGGCTCAGCTCGAACCCCTCGGCGATCTCGTCGAGGCTCATCATCAGCTCGACCGGCTGGCTCGAACCCAGCCGCGCCATCATGCTCAAAAGCGCCTCGGGCGCGATGCCACTGGCGCGCAGATCGCGGATCGACAGCGCGCCGAGCCGCTTCGACAGCTCCTCGCCGCCCGGGCCGGTCAACAGGCTGTGGTGCGCGAACCGCGGCGGCGTGCCACCGAGCGCGCGGATGATCTGGATCTGCGTCGCGGTGTTGGTCACGTGATCCGCGCCGCGCACGATATGGGTCACGCCCATGTCGGTGTCATCGACCGAACTGGCAAAGGTATAAAGCACCTGCCCCGAGGCCTTGATCAGCACCGGATCCGAGACCGAGGCCGCGTCGATCGAGATCGGGCCAAGGATGCCGTCCTCCCATTCAATCCGCTCCTGATCGAGCTGGAAGCGCCAGTAGCCCTCGCGCCCCTCGGCGCGAAAGGCGGCCTTTTCGGCCTCGCTCAGACGCAGGCTGGTGCGGTCGTAGACCGGCGGCTTGCCCATGTTGAGCTGCTTCTTGCGCTTCAGGTCGAGCTCGGTCGGGCTCTCGAAACATTCATAGAACCGGCCCGCCGCGCGCAGCTGATCGGCCGCCTCGGCATAGCGGTCGCCCCGCGCCGATTGCCGCTCTTCGCGGTCCCAGTGCAGGCCGAGCCACTCGAGATCGGCCTTCAGCGCATCCACATATTCCTGCTTCGAGCGCTCCTGATCGGTGTCGTCGATGCGCAGGATGAAGGTGCCGCCGGTCTTGCGGGCGATCAGATAGTTCATCAGCGCGGTGCGCAGGTTCCCGACATGGATATAGCCGGTGGGCGAAGGCGCGAAGCGGGTAACGGTGGTCATTTGGCTCTCCTGGATGCGCCTGCTCTTTCACAGGCGGGCGGTTTTGTCCATATCGGAGGGGGGCACGGCAGGCCCCGGGACGGGAACGGAGGCATGAAAATGGCCGATTGGACCGGGTGCGCGGCGCCCTCGCTGGCCGAGATCGAGGCGCTGGCCGAGGCGGCGCGCGCCGCCCTGCCCCCGGCCTTTGCCCCGGGTGCGGCGGGCGTCGTGCTGCGCGTCGAGGATTTCGCCCCCGATGCGCTCCTCGATGCGATGGGGATCGAGGATCCCTTCGGCCTGACCGGCCTTTATGAAGGGGTGCCGCTGACCGAGAAATCGGTGATGGATCCGGGCGGACCCGATGTGATCTGGCTGTTTCGCCGGCCGATCCTCGATGAATGGGCCGAGCGCGGCGATGTGGCGCTCGATGCGCTGGTGGCGCATGTCTTCGTGCACGAACTGGCGCATCATTTCGGCTGGTCGGATGCCGATATTGCGGCGATCGACCGCTGGTGGGAATGAGCCCGCCGCGGCGCCCGGTGGCTCCGCGGTCTTGAGTATTTTTCCAAGGAAAAGCCGGCAACCGGCCGCTGGAGAACCCGCATGGCACCTTCGGGCTGAACGCGAGCGCGGAGGACTTCGCCGCCGTTTCGGCCGCCGCCCGCATTCCCGCGGACAAATCCCTGAATTTCTTCACGCCGACGCTGGTCGATATCGGATCCGAGGTGGTGTTGTTCGACACGGGCCTTGCGCCCGAAGGGATCACCGCCGCGCTGACCGCCGCCGGGCGCAGCCCCGATGAGGTGACGCTGGTCGTGCTGACCCATATGCATGGCGACCATACCGGCGGCTTGAGTGATGGCACCACGCCCACCTTCGCCAAGGCGCGCTATGCCACCGGGCAGATCGAATTTGATCATTGGGCGGGTGCGGGCAACGAGGGCTTCGAGGCCAAGGTGCGCCCGCTGGCCGACAAGATGACGATGCTGGCCGATGGCGCCGAGGCGGCGCCGGGCCTCTCGGCGATGCTGGTGCCGGGCCATACGCCGGGGCACATGGCCTATCGCATCGAGAGCGGCGGGCAGAGCCTGATCCTCGCGGCGGATACGGCGAATCACTATATCTGGTCGCTCGGTCATCCCGATTGGGAGGTGCGCTTCGACATGGACAAGGCGCAGGCGGCGGCGAGCCGGCGCAAGCTGCTCGACATGCTGGCCGCCGATGGCACGCCCTTCGTCGGCTATCATATGCCGTTCCCGGGGCTGGGCTTTGTCGAGACCGCGGGCGAGGGCTTCCGCTTCGTTCCGGCCAGCTATCAGTTCGACCTCTGATCGCGCATCGCGGCCGCGGCCCCGACGCGGACCGCGAGGCCACACTCCCGCGCGCAGTGCCCAAGGGCCAATAGGTTGTGCAGCGATGCCCAGACGGGCCGCGGCCGGATCACGGCCGAGGTCGGATCACGGCCGAGGGTGCGGACCGGCGCATGGGGGCGGCGGATGAAGCAGAGGGCGACACTCCGGCCCGGAGCGTCGCCCTTGTGTGAAGGCCGAAGCTACGCCTCGCTCGCGTTTCGCCTTGGGCAGCGAAGCGCCCCGGCCCAGGGCGGGTGCGCCGTCCCTGGAACCGCCGTCCCTTGACGCGCCGACCCTTGACCCGCTGGCGCGCTGCCTCAGGCCGCGTCGGTGATATCCAGACGCACCAGGGTTTGGTTGAGCAGGATATAGGCGATTTCGCCGAAGGTGACCGGGCCGGTGAAATTGCCGGTGCGCTGGCCTTCCAGCTCGCCATAGAGGTAGTTCAGGATGCAGTTGCAGGAATATTGCCCCGCGCCCGCATCGCCCGCGCCCTCGGCGAAGGCCTGCGAATAGCTGCCCAGAGCATTGGCCAGACGATATTCGACGCCCGCCACCACGGGGGCATAGAATTTCACCTCGCCCGAGGCGCTGTCGACCGACTGGATCGAGACGTTGACCAGCGCCCCGGCATAGTTCGCCACCAGCGGCAGCCGGGTGTCGATCGCATTCTCCTCGATATAGCGGGCGAAATCGACCTCCTTGCCCTCGACGGTCGCGGTCTTCGCGGTGAAGCCGCCCTCGGGGAAGGTGAAGGTCAGATCGCGGCGCTCGCCCTGTGCGAAGATGTTCAGGATATCGAGATCGACCACCGTGCCCGCGGGCAGCGCGACATGCAGCAGCACCGCGCCCTCTTCATGAGCGACACCCGTGGCGCCGTCGAAGACCAGCGGCGCGCGTTTGCCCAGCTCGTCCAGATGAACCCCGGTGATCCAGCCCACCAGCGGCTGATCGAACAGCCCGGGATAGGTCTGCCCTTCGACCGCGAAATCGGAATGCGCGACCGAGAAGGCCGGGATCATGATCATCGTGAAGCCGGACGGCGCATAACCGCTGGAAATATCCGAAAGATTTTCAGCAGTCAGATGACGCGGGGTGGCCCCGCTCGCCTGCGGGAAGATCGTGCAGAACAGCCGGTCGCGCACAACCGCGCCGCCCTTGTCCGTCACGAAATAGACGGTGGTGCCACCGATCCACTTGCCCCGGGGCAGGGTGCGCAGCAGCTCCTCGGCCCCGGCGATGACCATCACCTCGCCCGCCTCGATGCGCGCGGCGGCCTCGGCGGCGCTCAGCATTTCATTGATCATGGGTCTACTCCTCGGACCGGGCTCAGAACCGCGCCATATCGGCGACGGCAAAGGAATTTTTCGACACGAAGTCACGCAGTTCGGCGACCTTCGCGCCGATCGTGCCGGGCGCTGATTTCACCTCGCGGCGCAGGCGCGAAATCAGAATCCGCGTGGCCAGCGAAGCTGCGGACAGGTCACTCTCACTCGTCAGAACCCGCGACCAACGCGGATCGTTTTCGGCAGGAATCATGCTCTCTCCTCCAATACCTCTGCGCACGCTACCGCCGAACTGCTAACACGAGTTTAGCATCGCCCCGCCGCGTCCCGGCTTTGCGCAAAAAACCCGTTCGTGCTTGGATCGCGGGGGCGAACCTGCAATGCTGCGCCCACGCGCAACACGAAGGCCGCCATGCCCGCCATCCTGACCATCACGCTCAATCCGACCGTGGATCTGTCGATCCACGCCGATCACGTCGCCCCCGAGCGCAAGCTGCGCTGCACCCGCCCCGAGACCGACCCGGGCGGCGGCGGCATCAATGTCAGCCGCGCGATCGCAGCCATGGGCGGGCATTCCACCGCCTTCGTGGCGCTCGGCGGCCCGACCGGCGACAAGGTGATGCATCTGCTCGCCGAACAGGGGATCGGCCTGACCCCCTTCCCCGCCCCCGGCGAGACCCGCCAGAGCCTGACCGTGACCGATGCCGCGACGGGCGAGCAATATCGCTTCGTGATGCCCGGGCCTGACTGGCATCCGCGCGACGTGACCCGGGTGCTGGACCGGATCGCGCGCGCGGCGCCCGAAGGCGGGATCGTCGTGCTCTCGGGCAGCCAGCCGCCCGGCGTGCCCGACGACTTTCCCGCGCGCCTTGCCACCCGGATCGCCCGGACCCAGGCGCGGTTCTTCCTCGATACCTCGGGCAAGGCGCTGCACCGGCTGATGGAGGCGGGCGCCCGGCCGGTCGATGTGCTCCGGATGGACGATCTGGAGGCCGAAGAGCTTGCCGGCCACCCCCTGCCCACCCGCGCCGATACCGCTGATTTCGCCGAGGACCTCGTGACCCGCGGCCTTGCGCGGGCGGTGATCGTGGCGCGCGGCGCCGATGGCAATGTGCTGGTGAATGACGAAGGCCGCTGGTGCGCGCAGGCGGTGCCCGAGACGGTGGTCTCGAAGGTCGGCGCGGGCGACAGCTTCGTCGCGGCCTTTGCACTGAGCCGCGCGCGGGGGCTCAGCCAACCCGAGGCGCTGCGCTGGGGCTCGGCCGCCGCCGCCGCAGCGGTGATGACCCCGGCAACCGATCTGTGCGAGCTGGCCACCGTCAAGCGCATGCTGCGCGGCTGCAAGCTGGAAACGGTCTGAGCGCGCTGGCGCCGCGTGGTCAGCGCGCCCCGTCGGCCGCCGCAAAGAGGATCAGCAAAAGAAGCACCGAGACCGCAAAGCCCGCCCCATAGATCACGCAGGACAGCAGCTGATCCCGGCGGAAGCCCGGCCGTTGCATCGACGCGACCATCGTCGCCGGATCGAGCCAGGAATAATAGAGAAACAGGAAATGCCGGTAGGAGGCCGGCTTGCCGCGCGCCTGCCGGATCGCGACGAAAAACGGATGATGCCGCCGCCGCACCAGATGCCGGGTCAGCACGGCCAGCCCGACATGCGTGACAGCGATCCAAAGGACGACAACGACGGTCTTCATCCGATCGGCCCCCACC
>JACXUS010000337.1 GCA_014763785.1 Sphingomonadales bacterium
GGCATGCGGGTCGAAGGACTGCTCGGCATCTACACCCGCGGCCAGCGCCGCTTCCGCATCCGCGGCATGGAGGCGCGGCCCGACCGGCTGGTGCTGGCGGAGGTTGAGTGGCTGGCCGAGGGGCCCGCGCGCGTGCCGCCTCCCGAGCCGATGCGCCGCTTGCTGATCCTGATCCTTGCGCTGTGGCCCATGACCGGCGCGAGCCCCGCCGCGGCCGAGCCCTTCCCGGCCTATCAGAGCCTCTCGGTGAACGATGTCGCCGATCTGCTGCCCGCCGAGACCGAGGCCCGGATCGCGGACCTGCTCGACGACCTGCGCGCCCGCACCGGGATCGAGATGACAGTGCTCACGCTCGAGAGCCGCGCGCCCTATGATCCCGCCCCCAGCCTCGAGGCCTTTGCCACAAGGCTCTTCAACGGCTGGGGCATTGGCGATGCGGCACGCGATGACGGGATCCTGATCCTCATTCTGAACGCGGATCGCGAGATGCGTATCGAGCTCGGCGCGGGCTATAGCCCCGACTATGACATCCCCGCGCAGGATATCGTGAACCGGGTGATGCTGCCCGCGTTTCGCGAGGGGCGGATGGCCGAGGGGATCGAGGCGGGCACCGCGGCCACGATCCGCGATATCGCCGAGCGCCATGCCGAGGGGCTGCCCCCGGCCGAAACCGCGCCCGAGACCGCGCGCGGCCCGCGGCCGGCGGTGCTGGCCGCCATCGGTCTGCTGGCGGCGGGGGTCGCGCTGGCGCTGCGCCACCGGATCTGGGCGGGGCTCGGGACCCTCACCCGTTGCCCGAACTGCGGGCATCGCGGGCTGGAGCGTCGCCGCAAGGTCGAGCGCCGCGCCTCGCGCAGCGCCGAGGGCTGGGGCGTGCGGCATCAGCATTGCCCCGCCTGCAGCTGGACCGAAGAGCGGCCCTTCACCCTGCCGCGGGTCGGCAGCGCCTCGGGCGGCGGCTCGTTTGGCGGGGGCAGCTCTTCGGGGGGTGGCGCCAGCGGACGCTGGTAGGCGCGGCGCAAGGGAAAGGCGGGTGCGCGAACACCCGCCCTCCGGGCCCCGGGGGAAGGGCCCCTGCTGCCGGGGGGCCGCAGCGCAGCCCGCCGGGTCCGGTCCGACGGATCAGAACTTGAACGAGACCGTCGCATTCAGCGTGGTCAGGTCCAGATCCTCGCCGGTGCCGTCGAAGCCATTGCCGATCCGGTGGCCCAGCTCGCCGCCGACCGCCCATTGCTCGTTCACCGCATATTTCGCGCCAAGGCCCACGAAGGGCATCACATCCGAATAGCCCGCCCCCGCATAATCGGCATCGATATGCGAGGCCCCCAGCGCGCCGTAATAGAGCCACTGACCGCTCGGCACACCGCCGATCAGCTTCAGATCGGTGACGCCGTTGATCTCGCCCGTGCCGTCATCGAGATTGGCGCCCGAATAGGCCAGCTCGCCCCCGGCAACAAAGCTGCCCATATCGCGCAGGTAACCGGCCTGCAGACCGCCCACGACGCCCTCGTCATCGACGATGCCGCCATCGGTCTGGCCATAGCCAAGCTGCGCCCCGGCATAGAACCCGTCCCAATTGGCGCGGGGGGCCAGCGCGGGGGCCGGGGTGACGACGGGCGCCTCGACCACGGGCTGGGTATAGCCGCCAGCCAGCGCAGCGGAACCGATCCCTGCACCCAGAACGGCGGCGAGGGCCGTGGAGGCCAAGGTCATGTGCTTGCGTTTCATGTTCAAAACTCCTCTGTCAGGGCCGCAATCGCCCTCTGGCCCGAGATGTGCGACGGCGCGCGCGAAGCTCAAGGGGCGCGGCCCATGGTGCGCGCGCGCCAATCGGTGGGTGTGAGCCGATGGCCCCCGCGCCCCGCCCCAACGTCTTGATTTTCTGAGGAAAAGAGATGCGCGGGAGACCGCCGCACACAATCGCCTCACGCGGGTTTGAGCCCGGCCCCCAAGGCCCGGCGCGCCCCGCAGCCCCGGGTGCGGCTCAGAGCTCCTGCCCCCGCAGCCGCCGCGCCAGCGCCGCGCCGAGCCCGGTCGAGGCCTGGGCATAGACCCGCTCGAAGCCCGCGAACTGCGCCCCCACCAGCGCCCGGCCCGGCTCGGAGGCGAAGAACCGCGTGGCCGCGGCCAGCTCGTCCTCGCTCAGCGGCGCGAGCGCAAGGAACAGATAGCCCTCGACCCAGGCGGTGATATCGGCGCGGATCTCGGGCTCCTGCGCGGCCACCTCGGCGAGGATATCGGCCTCGGTCATCTCATAGGGAAAGCCGCCCCCCGCCGCCATCGCCCGGTAGAAGGCAAGGTTCGCATTCAGCCCGCCGATCACATTGGCCTCGATCAGATCGCTCGCCGCGATCAGCTGGCGCACCGCCGCAAGCCGCGGGTCGCGGGCATAATCGGCCTCGGTCGCGCGCTCGATCGCGGCCTCCTCGACGCCGGGATCGAGCATCGCCTCGCGCGCGGAGAGTTCCAGCCCGACGATCTTCTGCCCCAGATCCGAGGTCAGGAAGGTCTCGATCGCGGGCTGCAGGCCGGGCGCGAGATGCGCGGCGAATTCGGCGCGGAAGGGCGGCAGAAGGCGCGCGGGCGCGTGCAGGGCGGCGACCTCGGCGCGCCAGCCGGGATCGGCCCCCGCGAGCATCCCCGCCGCCAGATCGTCGCCGTAAACCACGCTTTCCCGCTGCAGGATCTCGAAGAGCGGTTCGATGCGCAGCAGATCGAGGATGCGCGCCGGATCGGCACGCAGCGGCGCGGCGCCAAGGCCAAGCAGCAGGGCCGCAGCCAGAAGCGGCCGCAGAGAGAGGCGCTGCGACAGGCGATGCGCAGGGGCGCCCCGGACCCCCGGCAGATCGAATCGGCGCGTCATCGGC
>JACXUS010000005.1 GCA_014763785.1 Sphingomonadales bacterium
GCGCGGCGCTGATCGCGCTGGGGCTGAGCCTGCCGGTGGGGGTCTGGCTGGCCGGGCACCCGCGCGCGGCGCGCTGGCTTGCGCCGATGCTGGCGCTGCCGCATGCGGGCTTTGCCATCGGGTTTGCGTTTCTGATTGCGCCTTCGGGCTGGATCGCGCGGGGGCTTGCGGGGCCGATGGGCTGGGCGGTTCCGTCCGATGTGGCGAGCCTTGGCGACCCGCTTGGCCTTGCGCTGATGGCGGGGCTCGCGCTGAAGGAGCTGCCCTTTCTTCTGCTGGTGACGCTGGCGGCGCTGGGCGGGCGCGACTGGCGCGGGCAGATGATCGCCGGGCGGGCCTGCGGCTATCGCGCGGGGCAGGTCTGGCGGCTGGTGATCTGGCCGCAGCTCTGGCCCGCGCTGCGGCTGCCGATGGCGATCGTGATCGGCTATGGGCTGTCGGTGACCGATATGGCGCTAATCCTCGGCCCGAGCCATCCGCCCAGCCTCGCCGTGCAGGCGCTGCGGCTCTATACCCGCCCGGATCTGGGCGGGATCGGCCCGGGGGCGGTGCTGTCGCTGGTGATCCTCGGGCTCTGGGGGGCGATCATCGCCGCGGGCCTGCTGGCCGAACGGCTGATCGCGGGGCCGGGGCGCGGCGCCCTGCGCCGCGCCCTTCGCGGGCCGCAGAGCGGCCCGCGCCCCCTTGCCCTGTCGGGGCCAGTGCTGTTCCGGGCGCTCGGCCTGATCACCGCGGCGGCGCTGATCGTCCTCGCGCTCTGGTCGGTGGCGGTGCGCTGGCCGTTTCCCGCGGCCCTGCCGCAGGGGATCAGCGCGGCGCTTTGGGCGCGCGGCGGCTGGGCGGCACCGATGACGGGCTCGCTGATCCTTGGCCTTGCCGTCACCGCGCTCAGCCTCGGCCTTGCGATCCTGATCCTCGAGACCGAGAGCCGCAGCGCCCGCCCCCTGCGTCTGGGGGCGCTGATCGCGGCGCCGCTTGTGCTGCCGCAGATCGGCTTCCTGCAGGGGCTCGGCACGGCGCTGTTGTGGCTCGGCCTGCCGCCCGGCTGGCCCGCGGTGATCTGGGCGACGCTGGTCCTGACCTTCCCCTATGCGCTCTTGATGCTGGCCGGGCCCTGGCATGGTATCGCGCCCGAGCTGATCCGCTCGGCCACCAGCCTCGGCGCGCCGCCCGGCCGGGTGCTGACCCGGATTCGCCTGCCGTTGCTCGCCCGCCCGCTCGCGCTGACCGCCGCGACCGCCTTTGCCGTGGCGCTCGGCCAATATCTGTCGGTGCTCTTGCCCGGTGCGGGCCGGGTGCCAAACCTCGCGACCGAGGCGGTGGCGCTGGCCTCGGGCGCGGACCGGCGGCTGGCGGCGCAGATGGGCCTGCTGCAATCCCTGCTGCCGCTGCTGGCCTTCGCGCTGGCCCTGATCCCCGGACGGCGCACCGCCTGATGCCGCGCCGCTTGCCCACGCCCGCCCGAGCGACTATCCCTGACGCGACCGTTTCCCGACCCGAACCCGAGAGACACATGCCGACCCCCAAGCGCCGCATGACCGGCTGGCCCCGGACCCTCCTTGCCTGCGCCGCCGCGGCCGTGCTCGGCGCCTGCGTCCCGATGGATCTTGGCGCGGGCCTTCGGGCAGGCCGGGCCAGCCCGCAGATCACGCTGACCGACGGGCTCGTGCTGGCCGCCCCGCGCGGCTATTGCGTCGATCCGGCGTCAACCCGTCAAAGCCCCGAAGGGGCCTTCGTCCTCTTTGGCAATTGCGCCGCCATCGCGCGCGACCCAAGCCAGCCGCAGCCGATCTTCCCGGCGCTGCTCAGCGCCACGCTCGGCCCCGCGGGGGCCCGGCCCGCAGTGCTCGACACCGCCGAGATCGAGGGCTTCTTCCGGTCCGACGCCGGGCGCGCCGTGCTGGCGCGCTCGGGGCGCGCGGAGGATGTCGAGCTGCTTGACGTCAAGCGCGAGGGCGATCTGCTGCTCTTGAAGATCCGCGATGCCTCGGGCGGCGGCGAGGGGCTGCAGGCGGGCGCCAGCTATTGGCGCGCGATCACCGGATTGGGCGACCGGCTTGCGGCGCTCTCGGTGCTGCCGCTCGAGGGCGCGCGGCTCTCGGATGGCGACCAGATCGGCCTGTTGCAGGGCTTCGCTGCCCAAACCCGCGCCGCCCGTGCCGCACAAACAGGCGGTTGACCCTGCGCAACCGCCCTGTCGGGGGGATTTCTCCTTGGCCGCGGCCGGGCGGCTGGTGTAGGAAGCGACAACATATAAGTGTTTCTGTTTTCGGTAACATTCGGCAGGTAAGCTGACGGTGATGGGCAAGCTATCCCCCTCTTTTCTTGATCGGGTCGCGCTTGGACGGCTGGCTGCGCGCTGGGCGCGGGCGACCGAACTGGCGCCCGGACTGGCCGCGCCAGAGGCCGAGGCGATCGTGACCGAGGCGCGCACCGCCCGGCGCGATCTCGACCGCCTGCTGCATGCCGCCGAAGCGCGCCTTGGCGCGCCGCTCACGGGCGATGGCATCGTGCGGCCCCTGGGCTGCGATTGGGCCTGGCGCCCCGAGCTGTGGCACGGCCCGGTCGCGCCCCGCGGCCGCGTCGCCGCCGAGACCCGCGCCCAGCTCGGCACCGAGGTCACGCTCTTTCACGACTGCACCCGCTCGGAACTGACGATGCGCCAGATCCGCAACGCCGCCGGGCCCGCCCCCTTCGGCCTCGCGCTGGACATCTTCCGGTTCGACGGCTCGTTCCTGTCGCTGGTGCTCGACCTGCCCGAAACGGGCGCGACCGGCCTGCGGCTGAGCCACCTGTTGCGCCTCGATCTGCAGATCACGCTGGAGCGCCCGATCGAGATCTATTGCCGCCTCAACGTCCAGCACGGGCCGAATACCGAACAGCTGGTGCGCGAATTGCCGCTCTATCATGCGGAAACCTATGTCGATTTCGATCTCGGCAATACCAAGCTGAACGAGAAGCGGATCGAGAAGGCCTGGATCGACCTGATCTTCGAGGGGCCGCAGATGAACCGGATCGCGATCACCGATCTGACGCTGGCGCGCCACCCGCGCGCCGAAATCTGAGGAGCCGTCATGCTGGAACAGTCGCAGATTCGCGCCGGTCGCTGGGAAGGGATCTTCGCCGCCGAGACGCATCCCGCGCTCGAGGTCGTGCATCTGGGCGCGGTGCTCGACGGGTTGTCGGTGACCGAGGCCGAGCCCGGCAAATGGCGCCTGTCGCTGCCGATCCCGGCCGAGACGCTCTCGGATGGGGTGCAGACCTATCTCTTGCGCGCGCCGGGCACGGCCGAGGTGCTGGGCCGCTTCGTCATCGTTGCGGGCGCGCCCTTGGATGACGATCTGCGCGCCGAGATCGAGCTGATGCGCGCCGAACTCGAGCTGCTGAAAACGGCCTTCCGCCGCCATTGCGCCGAGGGCTGAGGGGCGCTGGCGCGCCCTTGGCTTCTTCTTGGTCCAAATACTCACAGCGCGGCCGATCCACGGGCGCCGCGCCAAGGATTGCGCGCCTAGAGCGCCGCCCCCAGCCGCGTGCCCTGATCGATCGCCCGCTTGGCGTCGAGCTCTCCGGCGACATCCGCGCCGCCGATCACATGCACCGCGCGACCCGCGGCACTCAGCTGATCGGCCAGACTGCGCTCGCTCAGCTGGCCCGCACACAGCACCACCGTATCCGCCGCGATCAGCGTCGGATTTTCCCGCGCGGGCCCGAAGCTCACATGAAGCCCCGCCTCGTCGATCGCCTCGTAATTCACCCCGCCGATCATCTTCACCCCCTTGGCCGCCAGCGCCGCGCGGTGGATCCAGCCGGTGGTCTTGCCAAGCTTGCGCCCGGGTTTCTCGGGCTTGCGCTGCAACAGGGTCACCGCGCGGAGGGGCGCCTCAGGGGCAGGTTGCGCGAGGCCTCCGGGCACCTCGGCCGGGTCGCCCACGCCCCATTCGCGCATCCAGTCCTGCAGCTTCAGCGTCGGGCTTTCGTCCACCGTCAGGAATTCGGCGACGTCAAAGCCGATGCCGCCCGCACCTACAATCGCCACCCGCGGCCCGGCCTCGACGCGCCCGGTCAGGATGTCGATATAGCTGACGGCGCGTTCCTGCCCGGGGATGCCGGGGTCGCGCGGGGTGACGCCGGTCGCGATCACCACCTCATCGAAGGCGGCGAGCGCCTCGGGCGTGGCCTCGGTGTTCAGCCGCAGCGTGATGCCCGCGCGGTCGAGCATCACCGCGAACCAGTCGGTGAGGCCGTAGAATTCTTCCTTGCCGGGCACGCGCCGCGCCATCCGCAACTGCCCGCCGATCTCGGGCGCCCGATCAAAGAGCGTCACCGCATGGCCGCGCCCGGCGGCGGTGATCGCCGCCGACAGCCCCGCGGGCCCGGCGCCAACCACGGCCACGGTCTTGGGGGTGGCGGTGGGGGCGATGATCAGCTCGGTCTCGGCACCCGCCCGCGGGTTGACCAGACAGGAGCTGACCTTGCCCGAGAAGGTATGATCCAGACAGGCCTGATTGCAGGCGATGCAGGGGGCGATTTCATCGGCGCGACCGCTCGCGGCCTTCACCACGAAATCCGGATCGGCAAGGAAGGGCCGCGCAAGGCTGACCATATCGGCCTCGCCGCGTGCGAGGATGTCTTCGGCGACCTCGGGGCGGTTGATCCGGTTCGAGGTGATCACCGGGATGCTGACCTCGGGGCGCAGCCGGGCGGTGAGCCATGTGAAGGCCGCCCGCGGCACCGAGGTGGCGATGGTGGGCACGCGGGCCTCGTGCCAGCCGATGCCGGTGTTCAGCAGGCTCGCGCCCGCCGCCTCGATGGCCTTCGCCAGCGTCACCACCTCATCCCAGGTCGAACCATCGGGCACGAGATCAATCAGCGAAATGCGGAAGATCACGATGAAATCGGGGCCCACGGCGGCGCGCACGCGGCGCATCACCTCGACCGGCAGCCGCATCCGGTTCTCGAACGAGCCGCCCCAACGATCCTCGCGCCGGTTCACATGGCGCACAAGGAACTGGTTGAGGAAATAGCCCTCCGAGCCCATCACCTCGACACCATCATAGCCCGCCTCGCGGGCGCGGGCGGCGGCGGTGGCGATATCGGCGATCTGTTTCTCGATCCCGGCCTCGTCCAGCGCGCGCGGGGCAAAGGGCGATATCGGCGATTTCACCGCGCTGGCCGAGACGCAATCGGGGCCATAGGCATAGCGCCCGGCATGCAGGATCTGCATCGCGATCCGCCCGCCCGCATCATGCACCCGGTCGGTGATGATCCGGTGATGCGCAATATCCTGCGCGGTATAAAGCCCCGAGGCGCCCGGGAAGACGCCGCCCTCGGGGTTCGGGGCCATCCCGCCCGTTACCATCAGGCCAACCCCGCCGCGGGCCCGCTCGGCATAGAACTCGGCCACCGCGTTCCAGTCGCCGCGCTCCTCCAGATTGGTGTGCATCGAGCCCATCAGCACCCGGTTGGGCAGCGTGACATGCCCCAGATCGAGCGGACGCAGAAGATGCGGATACTGGCTCATGGTCTCCCCCGACGATGCCTTGGCTGGCCCCAACCTGCCGTGCCCGCCCGCGCCTGTCACGCGCAACGCCGCGTCATTGTTTCAGCCCGCGCATCGCGGATGGCATGGGCTGCGCCCTGCGCCCCCGCCGCCGTCGCGCGGCGCGACACAATCGTTTCGGCGCGTGACCCAACCGCGCAATTTCCCCGGTATTGTCCCCGCTCGGCCGCATTTGCGCCCGATTTGGCCCGGAGAACGGTCAGGAACACGAAACGTCCTCGAAGGGTGCACAATGGATCGCCTGACCGAAATGGAAGCCTTTGCCACCGTCGTCGACCAGGGTGGCTTCACCGATGCCGCCAAGAAGATGGGCATCTCGAAATCGGCTGTCTCGAAACATGTCTCGGCGCTGGAGGCGCGTCTGGGCGCGCGTCTGCTGAACCGCACCACCCGCCGCGTCAGCCCGACCGAGATTGGCCTTGCCTATTACGACCGCGCCCGCCGGGTTCTGAACGACGCGGGCGAGGCCGATGCGCTGGTGACCTCGATGCAGGTCGCGCCCTCGGGGCTTCTGCGGATCTCGGTCGCGACCGATTTCGGGGTCAATCTGCTCAGCCCGGTGCTCGGCGATTTCCTGCAGGAATTCCCCGAGATCACCGTGAACATGGTGCTGAACAACCGCTATGTGGAGCTGATCTCCGAAGGCTTCGACATGGCGATCCGGGTGGGCGAGCTGGAAGACAGCAGCCTGCGCGCCCGCAAGCTGACCGAGACGTCGCGCCGGATGATCGCCGCGCCGGATTACTTCAAGCGCTACGGCCGCCCGCAGAAGATCGACGATCTCAACGATCACAAGCTCCTGCATTATTCCAACCAGTCGAACGGCAATGTCTGGAAGATCACCGCCCCCTCGGGCGAGCGCCGTCAGGTGCGCTCGAACGGCTGGCTGACGGTGAACGATGGCCAGTCGCTGCTGCATGCCTGCATCGCGGGGCTCGGCATCGCCTATCTGCCGAGCTTCCTTTATGCCGAGGCGATGAAAAAGGGCCTTGTCGAAGAGGCGATGCCCGAGCTGCCGATGGAGACGCTGGGCATCTATGCGGTCTATCCGCCGGGGCGGTTTACCCAGCCCAAGGTGCGGGCTTTCATTGATTTTCTTGCGCAGACCTTCGCCGACAAGGGGCCTGACGCCTGGTGATCCACTTCCCCACGGCGTGGTTTTCCGTCCCGCGCCGTCAACTGGGGGTCGAGGCCAACACGGCTTCGACCCTTCTGTTTTTCGCGCGCCCCTCGGGCGTCAGGTTGCTGGCGCGCGGCGCAAGCCAGCCTGCCCCCTCGGCGCTGAGCTGGCCGGGCGTCACCCCGAATTGCTCGATCAGCCGGGCGCGCACCGCCTCGGCCCGGCGCTTGGACAGCGCGATATTGGCGGCAAGCTGGCCTTCGGTATCGGTATGGCCCACCAGTGCGATCCGCGCTGCGGGGCGCGTCGCCAGATAATCGGCCAGCGCCGAAAGGCTCGGGTAATCGCCCGCATCGAGCGTCGCCGCCCCGGTCGCAAAAACCAGATCATCAAGCGCCACCGCCCCCTCGCCCTCGAGCCGCTCGGCAAAGGGGCCCAGCGGCACGGCCGGCGCGGGGGCGCCGGTGTCCAGCGGCGTGCTGGTATCGGCCGCGGCGATCTGCTGGGCGTTCAGCGTGGTCAGATGCACAAAGCCCGATTCCGAGCTGCGCGAGACCGTCAGCGCCAGCCAGTCGCGCCCCTTGCGTGCCGCCAGATAGCGGAAATCGGCCAGATCGACGTGCATTTCCGGTTCGGGCAGCAGATCGAGCCCATAGCGGAAATCAAACCCGCCGCAGCTTTCCGTCTCGCAGTCGTAAAGCACGCGGTAGCCCGCGGCCTCGATCTGGGCGCGCAGCGGCGCGAGGATCTGCAGCGTGGTTTGCTGATTGGCGCGCAGCCGCCATGCGGTATCGGTGCGCGCGCCCTCAAGCGCAACCCGGCTGCCGCCCGTGGCGTTGAAGGGCCCCGTGGGCAGCGAAAAGCTGGTGGCAGGGCTCGCCTCGGTCGCGGCCACATAGGCGCCCTGCGGCAGTTCGGGCGCGAAGGGCTCGGCCAGCGCCGGGGTGAGGGTCAGCGCGGGCGCGGCGGCCAGCGCGGTCAGCAGGGCAAGCCGCCTCATCCTCGCGCCTCGCGGCGATAGTGATAGGCGCCGACCTCGGCCATGCCGAGGCCGCGATAAAGCGCATTCGCGGCGGTGTTCGCGCGGGTCACGACCAGGGTGATGTCCTGCGCGCCCTGCGCCTCGGCCCAGCGGGCGGCCTCGAACATCATCGCCTGCGCCAGACCCTTGCGGCGCATCGCGGGGGCGACGGCCAGCGCATGGACCATGGCGGTGCCCTGATGCAGCGCGATGAACATCGCCCCCGCGGCGCGGTCCTCCTTGCGGCCCAGAACGCAGGCGCGGGGTCCGGCGGCGCGCTCCATCACCGTCTGACGGGCGGCGCCGATGCCAAGATCGGTCCAGAGTTCCCGCGCGATATTCAGCGGCGGCCAATGCGCGAAGGCGGTGACCGGCGGCACCGGCTGGCAGAGCGTCGCGACCGGCGCGCCATAGATCACCACCGGGTCGAAGATTTCGTAGCCGCGGGCGGCAAGGGCCGCGTCAAGCGCCTCTTCGCCGGGGCGGATCATGAATTTCGGCGGCTGGTTCAGCGCGCGATGGGCGGCGATGGCGGCGTCGATGTCGGCGCGCTCAAACGGCACCTCAAGGCTGGCCGAGCTGACGCGCGAGCCCGCGCCGCGCCCCTCGCGCACGGCAAATCCGCCCGCCTCGTGCAGGGAGGCCGCGGGCCAGGTGCCGTCGATCACCGCGAAGAGATCGCTCATGCGCCCTCCGGGAAGGCGGCGCGGAGTGCTGACGCCGCCGCCTCGACCGCCGCGGCTTCGGTGCCGCGGGTCACCAGATTGGTGCCATATTGGCCGCCGTCACTGACGAAAGGATAGGAGCCGAAGGAGACCTCGGGATGCGCCTCGGCCAGCGCGCGGAGCTGATCGGCCACGCTCGCCTCGGGCACCATCAGCTGCCAGGTGCGGCTGATCAGCGGCGCGCCGCCCTGCAGCCGCGGCAAAAGCCCCGCCACCATCGCTTGAAAGATATTCGGCACGCCCGCCATCACATGGCAGTTCTCGACCGAAAAGCCGGGCGCGGCGGAGACCGGGTTTTCGATCAGCGCCGCGCCTTCGGGGATGCGGGCCATGCGCATCCGCGCTTCGGTGAATTCGACGCCGCGGGCGGCATAATGGCGGGCAAGGATCGCGCGGGCGTCGTCCCGCACCCCGATCGCGCGGCCGAAGGCCTCGGCCACCGCATCGGCGGTAATATCGTCATGCGTGGGCCCGATGCCGCCCGAGGTGAAGAGATGATCATGGGCGCCCGAAAGCTCGCGCACCGCAGCGACGATGCCCGCGTGATCGTCGGGGATCACCCGGATCTGGCGCAGGGTGATGCCCGCTTGCGCCAGTTCACCGGCGAGGAAATGGGCATTGCCCTCGCGGGTGCGGCCGGTGAGGATCTCATCCCCGATGATCAGGATCGCGGCGGTGGGATTGGTCATCTGGGGCTCCTTTTTGCCTGTGTATAAGCGCGCGCCGGGCCGCGGAAAAGCCCGGCTCTGGCCAAGCGGCGGATTTGCCCTTATTTAAGGCGCGGACCAGTCAAGGAGAGAGCCAGTGGAAGAAGCCCGCGGCCGGATGACGAAAGATGGCATCCGCATCTATGAGACCGCCGATTTCGAGGGCATGCGCGCGGCAGGCCTTGCGGCGGCGCGGATCCTCGATGAGGTGGCGGCGCTGGTGGCGCCCGGCGTGACCACCGGCGCGCTGGACGATTTCATCCGCAATCGCGTGGTGGAGCTCGGCACGACCTCGGCGACGATCGGCTATCGCGGCTACAAACATGCCTCCTGCATCTCGGTCAACCATGTGGTCTGCCACGGCATCCCGGGCGACAAGGTGCTGAAGGATGGCGATATCCTGAATATCGACGTGACGGTGATCCTGGACGGCTGGTATGGCGACAGCTCGCGCATGTATGTGGCCGGCGCGCTGTCGCGCAAGGCCGAGCGGCTGATCCAGGTCACCCATGACGCGCTGATGATCGGGATCGAGCAGGTGCGCCCGGGCAATACCTTCGGCGATATCGGCTTTGCGATTCAGCAATTCGTCGAGGGGCACCGGATGTCGGTGGTGCGCGATTTCTGCGGCCATGGTCTGGGCCGGGTGTTCCACGCGCCGCCGAACGTGCTGCACTATGGCCGCAAGGGCTCGGGGCCGGTGCTGGAAGAGGGGATGTTCTTCACCATCGAGCCGATGGTGAACCTTGGCCGCCCGGAGACCAAGGTACTGGCCGATGACTGGACCGCGGTCACCCGCGACAAGTCGCTGAGCGCGCAGTTCGAGCATTCGGTGGGCGTGACCGCGGAGGGTTGCGAGATCTTCACGCTGTCGCCCGCGGATCGCTTCCACCCGACCTGGGGCTGAGGGGCAAGGCCGGGGGTTCCACCCCCGGACCCCCGGGATATTTGGGGCAAGATGAAAGAGATGCCTCAGAGCCCGATCAGCGCCGGAACCTGCGCCATATCGGTGAAGAGTTCGGCGCCTTCGGCCGCGAGGCGCGGGTTCGGGCCCTGCGGCGCATAGCCAAGGCAGCGCATTCCGGCGGCTGCGGCGGCGCGGGCGCCGGTTGCGCTGTCCTCGATCACCACGCAGGCTTCGGCGGGCACGCCCAGAATCCGCGCGCAGTGCAGATAGAGGTCGGGCGCGG
Source organism: Sphingomonadales bacterium (assembly GCA_014763785.1). Taxonomy (GTDB): domain Bacteria; phylum Pseudomonadota; class Alphaproteobacteria; order Rhodobacterales; family Rhodobacteraceae; genus Rhodobacter. The sequence goes on from JACXUS010000005.1 coordinate 10,324, forward strand.
GTTTCGGCGCGCCCAGTTCCTGGCCTGAGAACATCCGCCCCTCGAGGCGGGCGCGGATATCCGGGTGCTGGCCCAGCGTCGCCTCCATCTTGGCCATGCGCCCGTTCGAGCCGACCGCATAGCGGATGCCCGCGGCGTCGAGCCGGTCGAGGAGCTCGGGCACGCCCGGCATCAGATCGGTGCCGACGCGCAGGCGGGCATAGAGGCGGGCGTAATAGTGATCCGCCCAATCGCTTGGGAAGGCGGCACCCATCGCGTTGGCCTGTTGGCGCACGCCCTCGATCGTGCCGCCGATGAAGAGGCGCTCCATCTCGGGGATCGTCATATTCAGGCCCTGCGCCGCGAACTCCTCTTGCAGGAGGGCGAAGGTCGCGGGTTCGCTGTCCACCAGCACCCCGTCGCAATCGAACAGGACCGCGGCGATGGTTCGGGGGGCGATCATGCGGGCCTCCGGGCGAGGGTGACGAGCGTGTCGCCATATTTGCGCTGGTCGATCTGTTCGAGCGGCGCGGGCACGGCGGGGGGGATGTTTTCTTCCCAGACCACCATCGCGCCGGGGGCGATCCAGCCGTGTTCAAGGCAGGAGGCCAGCGCGCGTTCGCCAAGGCCCATGCCGTAGGGCGGATCGAGGAAGATCAGATCGTAGCCCGCGCCGCGGCAGGGGCCCATGTTGGTTGCATCGCGGCGCCAGACATCGGTCACGCCCATGGCGCGCATCTTCTCGATATTCTGGCGCAGGAGCGCGCGGGCCGCGGTGCCGTCATCGACGAAGGCCACCCGGGCCGCGCCGCGCGAGAGCGCCTCGAGGCCGAGCGCGCCGGTGCCGGCAAAGAGGTCGAGCACCCGTGCGCCGGGCACGGGGTTGCCGTGCGTGCCGTTGATCAGCAGGTTGAAGATCGCTTCGCGCACCCGGTCGGTGGTCGGGCGCAGATGGGCCGCGGCATCGCCCTCGCCGACCTCGGCCAGTTTCAGGCCCCGCCGCTCGCCGCCGATGATCCTCATTTCAGGAGGGCTTTCAGCTCGGCGGTTTCGGCGATCTGCTCGGGGGTGACGGGGCTGCCGCCCTCGATCAGGCGCTTGCCGACCATATAGGCGCGCGCATCGTTCAGCGCATCGACCGCGATCAGGCGGGGGCCGCGGAAGTACCAGAAGCTGAGCCCCTCGCCGCGGCGGGTGATCACCCTGTCATAGCCCGCATTCAGCCCCGCGATCTGCAGTTTCGCGTCGAACTGATCCGACCAGAACCACGGTTTCGGGACATAGCTCTTGCCCGCGCCCAGCATGTTTTTCGCGACCAGCTCGCCCATGTCGATCGCATTGCCGACCGATTCGAGGCGCAGCCGCCCCTCGGGGCCCGGGAAGGCCGCGCAATCGCCCGCGGCCCAGATCGCCGGGTCCGAGCTGCGGCCCTGCGCATCGACCGCGACGGCGCCGGCGTGGGTCTCGAGGCCCGCCGCCTCGGCCAGCCCGCCCTCGGGGGTGACGCCGATGCCGACGATCACGAAATCGGCGGGCAGGAGGCGGCCGTCGGCCAGTTCGGCGCCGGTGACCCAGTCGCTGCCGGTCAGGCGGCGCAGGCCGCAGCCCTCGATCAGGGTGACGCCGTGGCCCGCGTGCAGATCGCGCACCGCGGCGGCGGTTTCGGCGCAGGCGACACGGCCAAGGATGCGCGGCGCGGCCTCGATCAGGGTGACGTTCAGGCCCAGCTTGCAGGCCACCGCAGCCGCCTCGAGCCCGATATAGCCGCCGCCGATCACGACCAGATTGCGGCCCTTGACGAACTGGCCAGACATCGCATCGACATCCGCCAGACTGCGCACGGTGAAGACCCCGGCCAGATCGCCACCGATGGCCGCGGTCAGACGGCGCGGCGTGGCCCCGGTGCACAGCGCCAGCTGGTCATAGGCGATCACCTCGGTCCCCGAATGCAGCCGCTTGGCGACGCGGTCGATGGCCTCGATCCGCACGCCGGTCAGCAGGGTGATGCCGTTTTGCTCCCACCAGTCATCGGCGCGCAGCGTCAGCCGCTCGACCGGCATATGGCCCAGCAGATAGGCCTTGGACAGGGGCGGGCGCTGATAGGGGGGGACGGGCTCCTCGCCGATCACGGTCAGCGCGCCGACATATCCCAGCGCGCGAAGTTTCGCCGCCATCGAGGCCGCCGCCTGCCCGCCGCCCACGATCACGATCCCGCCTTTGGTCTCGGCCATCATCTCACCTCTGGTCACTTGCCGCCCCGACCCTATATCCTGCGGGCAATCATGTGCAACGCGACAGGGAGATCGGCATGAGCATTACGGTTGGAGAGGTGCTTCCGGGCGCCACGCTGCTGCAGCTGGGCGACAATGGCCCCGAGGCGGTCAGCCTTGGCGACAAGATGAAGGGCCGCAAGGTCGTCATCTTCGCCGTGCCGGGCGCCTATACGGGGGTGTGCACCACCGCCCATGTCCCGAGCTTCATCCGCACGCGGGACAAGTTCGCCGCAAAGGGCGTCGATGAGGTGATCTGCATCTCGGTCAACGATCCTTTCGTGATGAAGGCCTGGGGCGAGACGACCGGCGCGACCGCCGCGGGCATCACCATGCTGGCGGATGCCGAATCGGCCTTCACCACCGCGATCGGGATGGATTTCACCGCCCCGCCCGCGGGTCTGATCAGCCGCTCGGCGCGCTATGCGATGCTGGTCGAGGATGGCGTCGTGAAGGTGCTCAACCGCGAAGAAAGCCCCGGCACCTGCGAGATTTCCGCGGGCGAGGCGCTGCTCGACGCGATCTGAGCGGCCGCAGGCCACGCGACAGGATCAGGGCCGGGTCACTCCCGGCCCTTTTGCTGTGCCTGCTCTTCGCACAGGCAGCTGACAGGGCGGCTGTGATCGCGCAGCACCTCGGCCTGCGGGGCGAGGCGGTCCAGTTGCCGGGCAAGCTGCAGATCCAGCGCGGTCAGCCCGCCCGCCGCATGGGTGGTCAGTGTCACATCGACGATATTATAGCGGTTCGACCAGTCGGGGTGGTGATCCAGCGCTTCGGCCGCCAGCGCGGCGCGCGACATGAAGCCCCAGGCTTCGGAGAAGTTTCGGAATTTCCAGATTTTCCGGATCGCGTCCTGGTCGGGGGCGGCGACCCAGCCGGCGGTGCCGAGATCGGGCAGTTGGGCGGCGCGTTCGGCGGGGCTCAGGCGGTCGGGATGGGGCATCGGGTGTCCTTCCGGGGCTGCGGGGTGTCAGATCAGCTTTGCACGTCGCGGCAGGTCGCGCGGAACGGGCCCATCTCGGTCAACACCTCGATATCCTCGGCCACCGCCGCGCGTTCGGCGCGCAGAAAATCGTCCACGGCGCGGCGCAATCCGGGATGGGCGATCCAATGCGCCGACCATGTCGCCACCGGCAGATAGCCGCGCGCCAGCTTGTGCTCGCCCTGCGCGCCGGCCTCGACCCGGGGCAGGCCCTGCGCAATCGCCCAATCGACCGCTTGGTGATAGCAGAGCTCGAAATGCAGGAAGGCGTGATCCTCGACGCAGCCCCAATAACGCCCGAAAAGCGCCTCGCGCCCGATCAGGTTCAGCGCCCCCGCCACCGGCCGCCCGTCGCGCTCGGCCACGATCATCAAAACATCCTCGCGCATCTCGTGCAGCGCGTCGAAAAACGCCCGCGTCAGATAGGGCCGCCCCCATTTGCGCGCGCCGGTATCCTGATAGAAGGCCCACATCGCCGCCCAATGCGCAGGCGTGATCGCATCGCCGCTCAGCGCCCGGATCGTGCCGCCAAAGCCCTGCGCGCGCTCGCGTTCCTTGCGGATCGCCTTGCGTTTGCGCGAGGCCAGATCGGCCAGAAAATCGTCAAAGCTGCCATAGCCGCGGTTGAACCAGTGGAATTGCTGCCCGGTGCGGATCAGATAATCGGCGGCGGGGGCGGTTTCGGCCTCGGCCTCGGTGCAGAAGGTGACATGGACCGAACTCAGCCCGGCCTGATCCGCGATCTGCGCCATGCCCGACAGCAGCGCCGCGCGGCCCTCGGCCTCGCGCCCGGGCTTTGTCAGCAGGCGCCGACCCGTCACCGGGCTGAACGGCACCGCGCATTGCAGCTTGGGATAATAGCGCCCGCCCGCGCGCTCGAACGCATCGGCCCAGCCGTGGTCAAAGACATATTCGCCCTGACTGTGCGATTTCACATAAAGCGGCGCGACGGCGATCACCTCGGCCCCGCGCCGCGCCACCAAGGGCCGCGCCTGCCAGCCGGTGCCGGGCCCGACCGAGCCCGAGGTTTCGAGCGCATTGAGAAACCGCCAGCGGGTGAAGGGGTCAAACGGCCGCCCGCCGTCCGACACCTCGGGACAGGCGCAGGCATCCCAGTCGGCCTCCGGGATTTCCGAAATCCCGGAGAGCAGCGTGATTTCAACACTCTCGCTCATCTCACCCCCGGCTGACGCCCCCAGATGGTGGCGCGCCGCGGCGCGGCGTCAAGGCTGGCTCGCCGGCGGGATCAGCGCGGGATAGCCTTCGAAGGTGATATTGTCGGCCACGCGCCGCGCCGCGGCCTCGGCCTCGGTCGAGCGGATCGTCCAGCACAGCACCGCCGCGCCCGCCGATTTCAGCGCCGCCACTCGCGCCCGGCCCAGATCACCCGCCTCATGCGAGATGAAACTGGCGCCCAACGCCTCGTAATCGGGGATGTCGCGCAGATGATCGCGCGCAGCCGCAGGCAAAAGCGGCCAATCCGCCGCCGCATAGGCCGAGGTGGTCAGCCCCACCGCAACCCCCGGTGCCGCCGCGCGAAAGGCCGCGATCGCATGCGGGTTGAAGGACATCACCGCGACCGGCCCGTCATAGGGGGCCAGCACGGCGGCGGTCGCGCGCTCCATCTCGCCGGTTTCGGGGCCCATCGCGCCGTCCTGATCCTTGAGCTCGATTAGCAGCGGCACCCGCCCCGCGACGATCTCGAGTACCTCGGCCAGCGTCGGAATGCCATCCTCGGCATCGAGCAGCCCGAGCGCGCCCAATTCGCGCGCGCTCAGGCCCCGGATGCGCCCCGAAACGCCGGTCAAGCGCTTCAGGTCATAGTCGTGAAACACCATCGGCACGCCATCGGCCGAGGGCTGGATGTCGATCTCGATCCCATAGCCTGCCGCCACCGCCGCGCGGATCGCCGCGCGGCTGTTCTCGGGGCGCCCGGCGGCGCGGTCATGCAGCGCGCGATGCGCGACCGGGGCGCCAAGGAAGGCCTGCGGCAGGGCAACCGGCGGCAGGCCAAGCGCCGCGACGGGCTGGGGGGCGGCCATCATTCGACCTCGAAGATCGCCTCGATCTCGACCGCGACGCCGCGCGGCAGGCTGGCGGCCGACACCGCCGAACGGGCATGGCGCCCGGCCTCGCCGAAGACCTCGACCATCAGATCGGAGCAGCCGTTGATCACCTCGGGCTGGTCGGTGAAATCGGCCGTCGAATTGACGAAACCGACGAGCTTCACCACACGCTTGATCCGGTCGAGATCGCCGAGCGCCGCCTGCGCCTGCGCGATCAGCGCCAGCCCACAGCACCGCGCGGCAGCCGCGCCTGCAGCCACATCCAGATCGGCGCCGAGCTTGCCCTTGATCATCCCATCGGGGCCCGCAGAAATCTGCCCCGAGATGAAGAGCTGCGCGCCCGTGCGCACGAAGGGGACGTAATTCGCCGCAGGCATCGGCGCCGCGGGCAGGGTGATGCCAAGCGCGCTCAGGCGGGCTTCGATAGTGGACATGTTCTTTCCTTACCAGTCGATGAAGTCACGAAAATCGGCCAGAACCACGCGCCACAGGTCGATCGTGTCGTCGAAGTTCTTCGCGCCCACCCCGTCATAATCGAGGTTGATGTCATATTCGATATAGGGATCGCCCTCGTCGTCCAGATAGGCCTTGCCGAAGCGCTTGTCGCGGTTCCATTCGTTGATCTTGCCCGCGCTCATCGGGTTTTCCAGATCGAACCCGGCCGAGAACTGGATCGACTGGCAGGGGCCCTCGTCGCAGCTATAGAAGTAGACGTCGAAATTGGTGCCCTCGATCCGCGTCGAGAGCAGCGGATCGCCGACGATGTCGGTATCCTTCGTGACCTTGAGGCCGTAATCCTGCAGCAGATTCATCACCACATCGAGGTCGCCCACGACCTGCGCCTGCGCCGCGCCAAGGCCCAGCAGCGAGGCCGCCGCCGCGCCGAGAAGTAGCTGTTTCATCCGTCCCTCCTTCGTTTGCGCTGAGCTTAGGGGCATTGGCCCGCCTTGACCAGATCAGGCGACCAGCTGTTCGGCGCGCTTCAGGTCGACCGAGACGAGCTGGCTCACACCCTGCTCCTGCATCGTGACACCGAAAAGACGGTCCATCCGGCTCATCGTCACGGCGTGGTGGGTGATGACAAGGAAGCGGGTATCGGTGCGCCGGGTCATCTCGTCCAGCAGGTCGCAGAACCGGGTGACGTTCGCGTCATCCAAGGGCGCATCGACCTCGTCCAGAACGCAGATCGGGGCGGGGTTGGCAAGGAACACCGCAAAGATCAGCGCCATCGCGGTCAGCGTCTGCTCGCCCCCCGAGAGCAGGCTGAGCGTGCTCAGCTTCTTGCCCGGCGGCTGGCACATGATTTCCAGCCCGGCATCCAGCGGATCGTCGCTTTCGATCAGCTGCAGGTTCGCCTGACCGCCCCCGAAGAGGTGGGTGAAGAGGGTGCGGAAGCTGTCATTGACCTGTTCAAACGCGGTCAGCAGCCGCTCGCGCCCTTCGCGGTTGAGGCCTGCGATCCCCGCGCGCAGCTTGCGGATCGCTTCTTCCAGATCGGCCTTTTCCTTGACCAGCGTGTCATGTTCTTCCTGCACGGATCGCGCATCTTCCTCGGCGCGCAGGTTGACCGCACCCAGCGCCTCGCGGCTGCGCTTGAGGCGCGCCACCTCGATCTCCAGAGCCTCGGCGCCGGGCATCGCATCGGGGTCGGCGTCGAGCGTTTCCAGCAAAGCCTCGGGCGTGGTGTCCAAAGCCTCGGCGATCCGCTCGGCGGTCTGCGCCAGCGTCGCGCGCGCGGCCTCAAGGCGCGTCTCGGCGCGGGCCCGGCCTTCGCGCGCCTCGCCCGCCATCCGCTCGGCATCGCGCTCGGCCATCTGCGCCTCGCGCGCGGCGCCCTCGGCGGCCGAGAGCTTGTCCTGCGCCGCGGCACGCCGCGCCTCGGCACCCTCGATCGCCTCGCCCAGTTCGGCGCGCTTCTCGGCCAGCTCCAGCGGCACCGCCATCGCCTCTTCCAGCTCGGCCTCGGTCTCGTCGCGGCGGTTTGCCAGCTCGGCGCTGCGCTTCTCGGCGGTCTCCAGCCGGTGGCGCCAGCCGGACAGCTCCTTGGTCACCTCTTGGCGGCGGCGCAGGCGGGCCTCGCCCTCGCGGCGGATCTCGTCATGCGCCGAGCGGCGGGTGATCATCGTGACCCGCGCGGCCTCGACCGTCATCTTGATCGCCTCGACCTCGCCGCGCGCGGCGTCCAGATCGGGCAGGGCGGCGGCCTGCGCCTCGGCCTCGGCCAGCGCGGCGCGCGCGGCCCCCGCGGTTTCTTCGTGGCGCGCGGTGGCAAGGCGCGCGTTTTCCAGCTTGCCCGCCGAGATCGCACGATCCGCCTCGGCCCGGCTCAGCGCGCGGCCCGCTTCGGCGACGCGCTGATCGGCCAGACGGCGGGCCTCGCGGGCGCGGACATCGGCAGCGCTGGCATCCGACAGCTGCCGGGTCAGCGCCTCATGCGCCTGCGCGGCGCCGGTCGCGCGGGCGGCGACCTCTTCGAGATCGCGCTTCAGCTCGACGAGACGGTTCAACTGCTGCAGGCGCAACGCGGCCGCGGTCGGCGCATCCTCGGCCCCCGCGCGGAGCCCGTCCCAGCGCCACAGATCGCCCGCCGGGCTGACCAGCCGCTGCCCCGGGCGCAGCTGATCTTGCAGCCGCGCGCCTTCCTCGGCATCGGCCACGAGGCCAATCTGCGCTATCCGGCGGCGCAGCACCGGCGGAACCTCGACATGGGCCGTGAGCGGCTCGACGCCGACGGGCAGCGGCTGCACGGTGTCGTAATCGGGCAGAAGGCCCCAGCCCGAGGCCGCCTCGCCCTCGATTTCCGGCGCGCGCAGGTCATCGGCCAGCGCGGCCCCCAGCGCCGCCTCATAGCCGCGGTCAACCCGCACCCGGTCGAGCAGCTGATGGCCGCTTGCCGCCTCGCGCTCGACCAGGCGCGCGAGCGCGGCCACCTCGGCGCGCAGGGCACCGGCCTCGCCCTCGGCCTCCGACCGCGCGGCGCGGGCGGTGGATTCGCGGGCCTGCACCGCGGCGCGGGCCTCTTCCGCGGCGGCCAGCGCCTCTTCGGCGAGCTCGGCCGCCTCTTGCGCCTCTTCGGTGGCCGATTGCGCGGCCTCAAACGCCTCGGCGGCGCGCTCCAGCGCCTCGGCGGCGGCCTCGGCGGCATCCCCAGCACGGGCGGCCTCGGCCTCGGATTTCTCGGCACTGGCGCGGGTATCGAGCACCAGACGCTGCGCCGACAGGTGCCGCGCCGAAAGCCGCGCTACATCCTCGGTCAGCTGGCTTAGCACGGCTTCACGGTCGGCCAGCACCTGTGCCGCCTCGGCCGCCTGATCGGCCGCGGCCTCCAGCTTGTCGTCATGGCCCTCGGCGGCCTTGCCGAGCTGGTTCAGCTCCCACTCAAGGCGCTCGATCGTCTCGCCCGCATCGCGGTTCAGCCCGGCCTCGCGCTCCATGTCGCGATCGAGCTGCAGGATCCGGTTCTTCAGCGTCTCGATCTTGCTGGCGGCCTGCGCCTCTTGGTCGGTCAGCTGGTCGCGCTGCAACACCAGACGCTGCAGGATCGCCCCGGCAATCGCCTCTTCCTCGCGCAAGGGCGGCAGCGCCTCTTCCTGCGCGGCGCGGGCGCCTGCTGCGGCGCGGGCGGCCATTTCGGCCTGCGCGGCGCCCTGCATCAGTGCGCGCAAAGCCCCCTCGGCCTCGAGCCGCGCCTGATCGGCCTCGCGCCAGCGGCGATAGAACAGCATCCCCTCGGCGCGGCGCAGCTCGGTGCCGATCTCGCGATAGCGCGCCGCCTGCCGGGCCTGCCGCGCCAGCTGCGCCAGCTGGGTCGCGAGTTGCTCGATCACGTCATCGACGCGCAGCAGGTTCTGTTCGGCGCCGTTCAGCTTCAGCTCGGCCTCGTGGCGGCGCTGATAGAGGCCCGAGATCCCCGCGGCCTCTTCCAGAATCCGGCGGCGGGCTTTCGGCTTGGCGTTGATCAGCTCGGAAATCTGCCCCTGCCGCACCAGCGCCGGGCTATGCGCCCCGGTCGAGGCATCGGCAAACAGCATCTGCACATCGCGCGCGCGCACATCCTTGCTGTTGACCTTATAGGCCGAGCCCGCATCGCGGGTGATCCGGCGCACGATTTCGACCGTGTCGGCCTCGTTGAACCCGGAGGGCGCGAGGCGTTCGGTGTTGTCGATGGAAAGCGAGACCTCGGCGAAATGCCGCGCGCCGCGGGTGGCGGCACCGGCGAAGATCACATCCTCCATCCCGCCGCCGCGCATCGCCGAGGGGCGGTTCTCGCCCATCACCCAGCGCAAGGCTTCCAGCAGGTTCGACTTGCCGCAGCCATTGGGCCCGACAACGCCGGTCAACCCGTCATGGATCACCAGATCCGTCGGGTCGACGAAGCTCTTGAAGCCATTCAGGCGCAGCCGGGTGAAGCGCAAGGCGGGACCTTTCCGATTCCTCTCTGGTCCGCCAGTGTCTCGGGGCGCGCGCCCCAAGTCAACGCCGCGCCCCATGATCTGGCGGCATTCGGGCGGTTATCCACAAGATATGCGTGGTATCCCGCCCGCGATTTCGCCTTTCGGGCCCGCGGAAAGGCGCGTAACTTGGCCCGGTTTCCAGCGAAGGGGGCGGGCATGGTTCCGGCATTGGCGATCATTCTGGCGTTTCAGCTGGCGGGCGAGGTGATCTCGCGCGCGGCCCATCTACCCTTGCCCGGGCCGGTTCTGGGGATGCTGGGCATGGTCGCGGCGCTCATGCTTTCGCCGCGGCTCAAGGAGCTGGTGCGGCCCACCGCGCAGGGGCTTTTGAACCACCTTTCGCTGTTGTTCGTGCCCGCGGGCGTCGGCGTCGTGGCGCATTTGCCGACGCTGGCCGCCCATGGCGCGGCGCTGGCGGTGTCGCTGGTGGTCTCGACGCTTCTGGCCATCGTCGTCGGCGCGCTCGCCTTCACCTGGGCGGCGCGCCTGATCGGGAGCGAACCCGATGACTGATGCCGCGCTGATCTGGTCTTACCTGGCCTCGAAGCCGCTCCTGTGGCTCACCGCGACGCTCGTGGCCTATTGGGCGGGGGATGCGATCTTCCGCGCGGCGCGCCGCTCGCCCTTTGCCAATCCGGTGATGCTGGCGGTGGTGTTTCTGGCGGTGCTGCTGACCGCGACCGGCACGCCCTATCAGAGCTATTTCGAGGGCGCGCAATTCGTGCATTTCATGCTGGGGCCCGCGACCGTGTGCCTCGCGATCCCGCTGCACACCAACCTGCCCAAGGTGCGCCGGGCCCTTGTGCCGATCCTTGTGGCGCTGGGGGCGGGCTCGTTCACTGCGGTTGCCTCGGCCCTTGCCATCGCGAAACTCTTGGGCGCCGATGCCGTGCTGATGGCGACGCTGGCGCCGAAATCGGCGACCGCGCCGGTCGCGATCGGCATTTCCGAAAGCCTGGGCGGCCAGCCCACGCTGACCGCGGTGCTGGTGCTGCTGACCGGCATGATCGGGGCGATTTTCGTGACGCCGATGCTCAATGCGCTGGGCCTGCGCGACTGGCGGGCGCGGGGCTTTGCGACGGGGGTTGCCGCGCATGGCATCGGCACGGCGCGCGCCTTTCAGGTGCATGATACGGCCGGGGCCTTTGCCTCGATCGGGATGGGGCTCAATGCGGTGCTGACGGCCTTTCTGGCGCCGCTGGTGCTGCACCTGTTCCTTTAGCGCGGGGGGCGCAGCGGCGGGCGCGGCTTGTAGACCGGCAGCCGCCAGCCCCAATGCAGCGAGCCCGCGCGCAGAAGAAACGTGACCGCGCCACAGGCCAGCATCGCGGGCAGGCCGGGCGCCCCCGCCGCCGTCACGCCAAGCGCCGTGGCCGATCCGGCAAAGGCACAGCTCAGGTACAGCTCGCCCTGTTTCAGCACCAAGGGCACCTCGTTGCAGACCACATCGCGCATCAGCCCGCCAAAGGACCCGGTGACCACCCCCATGATCAGCACGATCACCGGCCCATGCCCGAGCCCCATGGTCACCGCCACCCCCGCGGGCACCGCCACCGCCAGCGCCGCCGCATCGAGCCATAGGAGCGTGCGATAGCGGTTTTCCAGCAGATGCGCGGTGAAGAACACGACCACCGCCGCGGCTGCGATCATCACGATCAGATCGGGCCGCCCGACCCAGAAGACCGGATCGCGCCCCAAAAGCAGGTCGCGCACCGTGCCGCCGCCCACCGCCGTCAGCGCCGCGATGAAGATGAAGCCCACCAGATCCAGCAGATTGCGCGAGGCGACCAGCGCCCCGGTCAGCGCGAAGACCAGCACCGAGATGTAATCCAGCGCCATCCCGATGGGCAGGCTGGCGATATAGTCCAGAACCGGATGCTGATCGCCCGCCATCGTGCCCCCCTGTGCTGAGGCGATGCTAGCGGGTTATTTCGCAGCCTTGAAGGGGGCCATTCCGGCGCGCGCCAGTTCGTCGGCGCGCTCGTTCTCGGCATGGCCCGCATGGCCCTTGATCCATTTCCAGGTGACCTTGTGGCGCGCCTGCGCGGCATCGAGGCGCTGCCACAGATCGACGTTCTTCACCGGCTTGCGGTCGGCGGTTTTCCAGCCGTTGCGCTTCCAGCCATGGATCCAGCCGGTCACGCCATTCTTCACATAGGCGCTGTCGGTGGTGATGGTGATCTCGCTCTCGCGAGTCAGCGCCTCGAGCGCGTTGATCGCGGCCAGAAGCTCCATCCGGTTGTTGGTGGTGTCAGCCTCGCCGCCCTGCAGCTCGCGTTCCTTCACGACCGCGGCACCCTCCATCGCGCGCATCAGAACCCCCCAGCCCCCGGGGCCAGGGTTGCCCGAGCAGGCGCCATCGGTCCAGGCATGCAATTCGGGCATCAGGTGCGCTCCAGCGCGAGGCGGGCGCCAAGCGCCGCAAAGCTCGCCGCAAAGGCGCGGCGCATCCAGGCGGTGACCGCGGGGCGGCTCAGCACGGCCTCGCGGCCGCTGGCGGCAAGGGCGGCATAGCCGAGGAAGACCGCGAAGGTCATCGCGGCAAAGGCCAGCCCCAGCCCGCCCATCACCGCCATTCCATCGGTCGGCGCCATGAATTGCGGCAGGAACGCCAGGAAGAACATCGGCAGTTTGGGGTTGAGCAGGTTCAGCATGATGCCACGGCCAATGAGCCGCGCAACGGGCTGCGCCGCCGCCGCCTCGACCTGCAACCCGCCGGTGCCCTTCAGCGTGCCCCAGGCCATCCACAGAAGATAGGCGACGCCCGCATATTTCAGGCTCTGGAACAGCACCGCCGAGGTATGCAGGACCGCGGCCAGCCCCGCCATCGCAATGCCCAGATGCACCAGCGTCGCAATGGTGCAGCCGAAGGCCGCCCAGAACCCGGCGCGGAAGCCCTGACCCAAAGTGGTCGAGAGCGTGTAGACAACGCCGATCCCCGGCGCGAGGCAGACGATGAAAACGGTCAGCAGGAATTCGATGCTCATGCCGGGATCCTCAAAACACGGGGGACTTTGAATTCAATGTCTTCGCGGGCGGTCTCGACCAGCTCCACGGTCAGGTCATAGCGGTCGCGGAAGGCGTCGATCACCTCGTTGATCAGCACCTCGGGCGCGCTGGCGCCGGCGGTGACGCCGACCGCGGCCACGCCTTCGAGCGCGCGCCAGTCGATATCGGTGGCGCGCTGCACCAGCTGCGCATAGCTGCAGCCCGCCGCGCGCCCGACCTCGACCAGACGGCGCGAATTCGAGCTGTTCGGCGCGCCGATCACCAGAAGCGCGGCGATCTTCGGCGCGATCGCCTTGACCGCGGCCTGGCGGTTGGTGGTGGCATAGCAGATATCGTCCTTGGCGGGCCCGATGATCCCCGGGAACCGCGCCTGCAGGGCGCTGACCACCTCGGCGGTGTCATCGACCGATAAAGTCGTCTGGGTGATCCAGGCGAGCCGGGAGGGGTCACGCGGATCAAGGCGCGCTACATCCTCGACGGTCTCCACAAGCAGAACTTCACCCTCGGGCAGCTGGCCCATGGTGCCGAGCACCTCGGGGTGACCGGCATGGCCGATCATCACCATCTGCAGGCCCTCTTCATGGTGCCGCTCGGCCTCGATATGGACCTTGCTGACCAAGGGGCAGGTGGCATCGACATAGATCATCTGCCGCCGTTCGGCCTCGGCGGGCACCGATTTCGGCACGCCATGCGCCGAGAAGATCACGGGCCGGTCGGTCGGGCATTCGTCGAGCTCCTCGACGAAGACAGCGCCCTTGGCGCGCAGCCCATCGACCACGAATTTGTTGTGCACGATCTCGTGGCGCACATAGACCGGCGCGCCCCATTTCTCGATCGCCATCTCGACGATCTTGATCGCGCGATCGACACCCGCGCAGAAGCCGCGCGGCGCGGCGAGATAGAGGGTCAGGGCTGGCTTCATCGCGCTCTCCTTGGTCCGCCCCAGACCTAATGCGCGGCGCGCCCGCCGTCCACCCCGGGCGAGGTTCAGAATTCGACCTCGAGTTCCTCGATCTCTTCGGGCTCGGCCAGCGCGCCGGCCGTCCATTCCACCATCGGCGCCCAGGTCAGGATGGTTTCCACATAGGCTTGCAGGCGCGTTTCGAGCGGCACCGAATAGGTGCGAAACCGGGTGCAGACCGGGGCATACATCGCATCGGCCACGGTGGGCGTGGCCCCGAACAGGAACGGCCCGCCGTGGGTGGCAAGGCATTCAAGCCAGATCGCCTTCACCCGTTCCACATCGGGGCGCGCGCCGGAGAAGATCTTGAAGCTCTCGTGCCGCGCCTTGAGGTTCATCGGCAGCGCCGAGCGCAGGTTGTAGAACCCCGAATGCATCTCGCCCGCGACGGCGCGGCACTGCGCGCGCACCGCGATATCGGCCGGAAAGAGCCCCGCGTCCGGGAAGATCTCGTGCAGATATTCGGCAATGGCGAGGGTGTCCCAGACCTCGACCTGTCCATGGCTCAGCCGCGGCACCAGAACCGAGGGCGAGAGAAGCAGCAATTCCTGCCGCGCGCTGGCCTCTGACAGGTCGACCATCGTCTCATTGAACTCGAGCCCCGCCATCTTGCACAACAACCAGCCGCGCAACGACCAGGAGGAGTAGTTTTTCGATGAAATAGTAAGCGTCGCTTGTCCCATCATGGCTCCGATCGTGTCAAACGCTGCGCATCTGCTGATTTTTGTCGCAGGGTTGCCCGGGAGGAGCCAAGCCTTTTCGCCGAGTCCCAAAAGGAAACGCCATGCTTTACGCAACCTATCAGTCGCTTGATGATATTTTCGCCCCTTTGCGAACGGCGGCGCTGACGGCTCTGAATTTCGCGCCGCGCGTCGGCGGCGAGATGGCGGGCCCCTTTGGCGGGATGCTGCGCAGCCATGCGGCGCTGATGGAGATGGTCTCGCGCTTCAAGCTCAGCCACGAACGCCCCGGCTTTGGCATCCATTCGGTGCGGGTCGAGAACCGCGAGGTGCCGGTCACCGAAGAGGTGGTGCTGGATCTGCCCTATGCCAAACTGGTGCATTTCAAGCGCGATATCGCCACGGTGCAGCCCAAGGTTCTGGTCACAGCGCCGCTCTCGGGGCATTTCGCGACGCTCTTGGCGGGCACGGTGCGCACGCTGCTGCGCGACCATGATGTCTATATCACCGACTGGAAGAACGCCCGCGATGTGCCGCGCGCGGCGGGGCCCTTCGGCGTCGAGGATTATGTGGACTATGTGATCCGCTTTCTCGAGCATATCGGGCCGGGCGGCCATGTGCTGGGCGTGTGCCAGCCCTGCGTGCAGACGCTGGCCGCGGTGGCGGTGATGTCGGAGGATAAGAACCCCGCGACGCCGCGGACGATGACGCTGATGGCGGGGCCGGTCGATGTGCGCGAAAGCCCGACCGCGGTCAATGAGCTGGCCAACGAGAAGCCGCTGGAATGGTTCGAGAACAATGTGATCTCGACGGTGCCCGCGCGCTATGCGGGGGCCGGGCGCAAGGTCTATCCGGGGTTTGTGCAGCTGACCGCCTTCATGGCGATGAATATGGATCGCCACCGCGCCCAGCACGAGAAACTGTATCAGCACCTCGCCGCGGGCGAGCTGGCCGAGGCTGACAAAATCAGGCATTTCTACGATGAATATTTCGCGGTGCTGGACCTGACCGCGGAATTCTATCTGGAGACGATCGAGCGGGTGTTTCAGAACGCCGATCTGGCGCGGGGGGAATTCACCTATCGCGGGCGCAAGGTCGATCCGGGCAAGATCCGCAATACGGCCCTGCTGACGGTCGAGGGCGGGCGCGACGATATCTGTGGGCTCGGTCAGACCACGGCGGCGCATGATCTGTGCAGCTCGCTGCGCCCGCATCTCAAGCGCCATCACCTGCAGGCCAATGTCGGCCATTATGGCGTGTTCAACGGCGGCAAATGGGATCGCGAAATCTATCCCGTGGTGCGCAACATGATCCTGTCGATGGAATAGAAAAACGCCGGACCCTTGGGCCCGGCGTTCCTGTCTGCGGCGCCTGCGCTCAGCTGTCGGCGCTGTCGGTGTCGCGCGGCTCGCGCGGCGGGCGGCCAATCACGTCGCGCAGCGCGTCCAGCTCGATGAAATTATCGGCCTGACGGCGCAGCTCGTCGGCGATCATCGGCGGCTGGCTGCGGATCGTGGATACGACCGACACACGCACGCCCATGCGTTGCAGCGCCTCGACCAGCGGGCGGAAATCGCCGTCCCCCGAGAACAGCACCGCATGATCCAGCCGCGGCGCGAGTTCCATCGCATTCACCGCCAGCTCGATATCCATATTGCCCTTGACCTTCCGGCGGCCCATGGAATCGGTGTATTCCTTGGCGGGCTTGGTCACCATCGCATAGCCGTTGTAATGCAGCCAGTCGACCAGCGGGCGGATCGGGGAATATTCCTCGTTCTCGAGCAGGGCGGTATAATAAAACGCCCGCACGAGTTTGCCGCGCCGTTCGAATTCCTGCCGCAGCAGCTTGTAGTCGATATCGAACCCGAGCGCCTTCGCGGCCGCGTAGAGGTTCGACCCGTCAATGAACAGCGCAAGCCGTTCGTCCTTGTAAAACATCAAAACGTCCTTTCCGCGTGTCCCGCGCGTATCGGGCTCGTGCGCTGCATGGAGTGGGTTGACGCAGACACGGCTTTGCCCAATACGCCGTCGGGCTGCAATTCCGCCGTCTGACATAGCAACCACGCAGGCACAAGGATATTTGTCTTTATGTGCAGTACCAGTTTCCTGGTTGCCCTTGGGGCCAACCTCCCGTCTGCGGCCGGCGGGCCGGCACAGAGCCTCGTGCGCGCGCTGCAACTTCTGCCGGAAGAGGGCATACAACCTAAGGCTGTGTCAAGGTTCTACGGCTCGCCTGCCTTCCCGCCCGGCAATGGTCCCGATTATGTGAACGCCTGTGCGGTGGTCAGCGCCGATCTGAGCGCGTCCGAGCTGCTGGCGGCTTTGCACCGGATCGAGGCGGGGCTCGGCCGCGCCCGCAAGGAGCGTTGGGCCGCGCGGGTGATCGACCTCGATCTGATTGCGGCGGGCGATCAGGTGCTGCCCGATCGGGCGACCCATGCCGCCTGGCGCGCGCTGCCGCTGGAGGATCAGATGAAGCGCGCCCCCGAGGGGCCCGTGGTGCCGCATCCGCGCATGCACGAACGCGCCTTCGTGCTGATTCCCCTCGCCGAGATTGCGCCCGGCTGGCGTCACCCGGTGCTGGGCCGGACCGTGGCCGAGCTGGCCGCAGCCCTGCCCGAGGCGGAAAAAGCCGCACTGGAGCCATTTGCCACGCCGTTTGCCGGGGAATGAGCGCTTGTCAAGCCCCGGCTTTGCCCCTAAATAGGCGCTTCACACCTCCCAAGTCCTGATTGGAGTTGCCGATGGCCCGCGTGACGGTTGAAGATTGCGTTGACAAGGTTCCGAACCGCTTCGAGCTGGTGATGCTCGCAGCGCATCGCGCCCGTGAAGTGGCCGCCGGTGCCGCGCTGACCATCGACCGCGACAACGACAAGAACCCCGTCGTCGCCCTGCGCGAAATCGCCGAGGAAACCCAGTCGGCCGACGATCTGCGCGAGCGTCTGATCGAGAGCAACCAGACCCAGATCGAGGTTGACGAGCCCGAGGACGACGCGATGTCGATGCTGATGTCGGGCGAGATCGACCGCCCGAAAGAAGACGACATGAGCGAAGAGCGCATGCTGCGCGCGCTGATGGATGCGCAGGGCCGCGAGTAATCTGAAGGGGGCGGACGGGCGCGAATGATCGACGTCGAAGACCTGATCGCCCTCGTTCGCAATTACAATCCGCGCACCAATGCCGATCTGATCCGGCGGGCCTATGCCTATGGCATGAAGATGCACGAGGGGCAGTTCCGGCATTCGGGCGAGCCCTATTTCACGCATCCCGTCGCTGTCGCCGCAATCCTGACGGAGATGCGGCTTGATGATGCGACGATCGTCACCGCGCTGTTGCACGACACGATCGAGGATACCCGCTCGACCTATACCGAGGTCTCGACGCTCTTTTCGACCGAGATCGCCGAACTGGTCGATGGCGTCACCAAGCTGACCAATCTGCAGCTGTCGTCCAGCGCCAGCAAGCAGGCGGAGAATTTCCGCAAGCTGTTCATGGCGATGTCCAAGGATCTGCGGGTGATCCTTGTGAAGCTCGCCGACCGGCTGCACAACATGCGCACGATCAAATCCATGCGCCCCGAAAAGCAGGCCCAGAAGGCACGCGAGACGATGGAGATCTTCGCGCCGCTCGCCGGCCGGATGGGCATGCAGTGGATGCGCGAGGAGCTTGAGGATCTGGCCTTCAAGGTCCTGAACCCCGAGGCCCGCGTCTCGATCATCCGCCGCTTCGTCAGCCTGCAAAAGGAATCGGGCGATGTGATCCCGAAGATCAGCGGCGATATCCGCGCCCTGCTGGAAGAGGCGCAGATCGAGGCCGATGTCTTTGGCCGCGCCAAGCGCCCCTATTCGATCTGGCGCAAGATGGAGGAAAAGCAGCTCAGTTTTTCGCGTCTGTCGGATATCTACGGCTTTCGGGTCATCACCCGCTCGGAAATGGATTGCTATCGCGTGCTGGGGCTGATCCATCACCGCTGGCGCGCCGTACCGGGGCGGTTCAAGGATTACATCAGCCAGCCGAAATCGAACGGCTACCGCTCGATCCACACCACCGTTTCGGGGCGGGACGGCAAGCGCGTCGAGGTGCAGATCCGCACCCGGCAGATGCACGAGGTGGCCGAGGCGGGCGTGGCCGCGCATTGGGCTTACCGCGATGGCGAGCAGACCGAGAACCCCTTCGCCGTCGATCCGACGACCTGGCTCACCTCGCTCACCGAGCGCTTCGCCGAGGGGGATCACGATGAATTCCTCGAAGCCGTCAAGCTCGAGATGTATTCCGACAAGGTCTTCTGCTTCACGCCGAAGGGCGATGTGATCAAGCTGCCCAAGGGGGCGACGCCGATCGACTATGCCTATGCGATCCACACGCGGATCGGGAACAGCTGTGTGGGCGCCAAGGTCGATGGCATCCGGGTGCCGCTCTGGACCCGGCTGAAGAACGGCCAGTCGGTCGAGATCATCACCGCCGCCGGTCAGCGCCCGCAGGCGACCTGGCTCGATATCGTCGAGACCGGGCGCGCCAAGGCCGCGATCCGGAAATCCTTGCGTGAAGAGGACCGCACCCGCTTCGTCAAGCTCGGCACCGAGCTTGCCCGCGTGGCGTTTGAGCATGTCGGGCGCCGGGTGTCGGACAAGGCGCTGCGCACCGCCGCCAAGGCGATGGGCCTGCCCGACGAGACCGAATTGCTGGCGCGTCTGGGCAGTGCCGAGATCGCCGCGCGCGAGGTGATCGGCGCGCTTTATCCGGAACTGGCCGCGCAGGGCGCCGAGACGGTCGAACCCGCCCGCGCGGTGATCGGGCTCGAGGCCGATCAGAGCTTCCGCCGCGCCGATTGCTGCCAGCCCTTGCCGGGCGAGCGGATCGTGGGCATCACCTATCGCGGCCAAGGCGTGGTGATCCATGCGATCGACTGCCCGGCGCTTGAGGAGTTCGAGGAACAGCCGGAACGCTGGGTCGATCTGCACTGGTCGAGCGGCCAGCATCCGCCGGTCTATACCGCCTCGCTGCGGCTGACGATCTCGAACGATGCGGGGGTTCTTGGCCATATCTGCACCCTGATCGGGCAGCAGCGGGCGAATATTTCCGATCTGCATTTCCGCGACCGCAAACCGGACTTTTACTCTCTTGTCATAGAGGTCGAGTTACGGGACGCAGAGCATCTGCATGCGCTTCTGACCGCGCTCGAAGCCGAGACGGATGTGGCACAGGTCGAGCGGCTCAGGGATCTGACGCGCAAGCCCTGAGAGACGCGAACGAGGGCGCGAAAGGACGGGGTTTTGGTTTTCAGGCGGCGCGAGAAACGGACGCTCTGGATCGCTACGCGCGAGGCGATCTGGCCGCGGGGCGGCTGGGCGCGGGCGCTGCAATATCTCAAGCATCGTGTGAACCGTCTGCCTGACCCGCCGCACCGGATCGCACGCGGGATCTTCGCGGGGATCCTCGTGTCCTTCACGCCGCTCTTCGGGCTGCATCTGGGGGCGGCGGTGGGGCTGGCGTGGCTGATGGGCGGCAATATCGTTGCGGCGCTGATCGGCACGCTGGTCGGCAACCCGCTGACCTTCCCCTTCATCGCGCTGATCGCGCTCGAGCTCGGCCATCTGATGCTTGGCCATGAGGCCGGTCACCATGTCAGCGGCGTGGGTGAAGCCTTTCTGGCGGCGGGCGCCGACCTCAAGCACAATTTCATCGCGATCTTCACCGCCGAGCGCACCGAATGGGCGGGGCTTGGGCAGTTCTTCGATGATGTCTTCTGGCCCTATCTGGTGGGCGGGCTGGTGCCGGGCATCCTCGTGGGGCTGGTCGGCTATCACGTCACGCTGCCGATCGTCACCGCCTATCAGAACCGCCGCCGCCACCGGCTAAAGGCGCGGCTCGACAAGATCCGCGCGCGGCTTGCGGCCAAGCGCGAGGGGCGGGCAGAGCCCGACCCCGGCGAGGCCGACTGACGCGCCCCTTTTCCTTGCCAACTCGCTCGGGCATAGTCCGCGCGAACCGACCGGAGGATATCATGAGCAAAGCCCTGCGTCTGGGTGTGAACATCGACCACGTCGCGACGCTGCGCAATGCGCGCGGCTCGGCCTATCCCGACCCGCTGCGCGCGGCGCTCGTGGCGCAGGCGGCGGGCGCCGATGGCATCACCGCGCATCTGCGCGAAGATCGCCGCCATATCCGCGATGCCGATATGGCCGCTTTGCGCGAGGGGCTGGCGATCCCGCTCAACTTCGAGATGGCCGCGACGGAAGAGATGCAGCGCATCGCGCTCGCCACGCGCCCGCATGCCGTCTGCCTTGTGCCGGAAAAGCGCGAGGAGCGCACGACCGAGGGCGGGCTGGATGTGGCGGCAGATGACAACCGCCTTGCCGATTACATCGCGCCCCTGCGCGAGGCGGGCGCCCGGGTGTCGATGTTCATCGGCCATGACCCGCGCCAGATCGAGGCCTCGGCCCGGATCGGCGCGGGGGTGGTCGAGCTGCACACCGGGCATTACTGCGATCTGCATTACGAGGGCCGCTTCGAGGAACGCGACATCGAGCTCGAGGCGCTGCGCGCGGGCGCGGCCTATGCGCATTCGCTGGGCCTCGAGGTGCATGCCGGCCACGGCCTGACCTTCGAGACCGTCACCCCGATCGCCGCGATCCCCGAGGTCCGAGAGCTGAACATCGGCCATTTCCTGATCTCCGAAGCGGTGTTTCTGGGCCTCGAACCCGCGATCACGCAGATGCGCCATCTGATGGACGCAGCGCGGGGCTAGGGCATGATCCTCGGGATCGGGTCGGATCTGTGCAATATCGAGCGGATCGCCAAGGTGCTGGCGCGCCATGGCGACCGCTTTCGCAACCGCGTCTTCACCGAGGTCGAAATCGCCAAGGCCGAGCGCCGCGCCGATACGCCGGGCACCTATGCCAAGCGCTGGGCGGCCAAGGAGGCCTGCTCCAAGGCGCTGGGCACCGGCCTTGCGATGGGGATTTCGTGGAAGGATATGGCGGTGGCCAACCTGCCCTCGGGGCAGCCGGTGATGCAGCTGACCGGCTGGGCGGCCGAGCGGCTGGCGGCGATGACGCCCGCGGGCCATGAAGCGGTGGTCCATGTCACCCTGACCGATGATCACCCCTGGGCGCAGGCCTTCGTGGTGATCGAGGCGCGCCCCCTTGCGCCCGCGCCCGGCGCGCTCACTTCTGGCTGACCGCGGGGCCCTTGCGGCGGCGCTTCCTTGACTCGGGCGCGCCTTCGGGCCAAGGAAGGCGGGATTTCATAACCGAAGGGCAGCGGCAGATCATGGCGAAGAAATCCGAGGGCGGCCTCGTCGAGACGATCAAGACGATCTTCTGGGCGCTGTTGATCGCAGGCGTCTTCCGCACGCTGTTCTTCCAGCCGTTCTGGATCCCCTCGGGCTCGATGAAGGACACGCTGCTGATCGGCGATTTCCTCTTCGTCAACAAGATGGCCTATGGCTATTCGCGCTATTCCTGCCCCTTCGCGGCCTGCCCGATCGAGGGCCGCCTGTTCGGCAGCGAACCCGAGCGCGGCGATGTGGTGGTGTTCCGCCACCCGACCCGCGGCGTCGATTTCATCAAGCGCGTCGTCGGCCTGCCGGGCGACAAGATCCAGGTGATCAATGGCGTGCTGCAGATCAACGGCACCCCGGTGCAGTTGGCCGATGGTGGCAAGTTCACCGAGGTGAAGGACCTGCAGGGCCCGCAGGGCCTGATCCCGCGCTGCGAGAACGATCCGGTGGGTCAGGGCGGCACCTGCATCAAGGGCCGCAAGATCGAGACCTTGCCCAACGGCCGTAGCCATTCGATCCTGAACATCACCGACAATTGGGTGGCCGACAACACGCCGGTCTTCACCGTACCCGCGGGCGAATATTTCTTCATGGGCGACAACCGCGACAATTCCGAGGACAGCCGCTTTGCCGCCGCCGCCGGGGGCCTTGGCTTCGTGCCCGCGGAATTCCTTGTGGGCCGCGCGGACCGGGTGATGTTCTCTTCGGCGGGGCGCTCGCTCTTCTTCTTCTGGACGTGGCGGGCCGACCGCTTCTTCAAGGCGATCGAGTAAGGGGCGGCGCGTGAAGGCGGGTGCCGATATCGAGGCCTTTCAGACCCGGCTCGGGCATCGCT
The DNA here is from genome assembly GCA_014763785.1 of Sphingomonadales bacterium. Taxonomy (GTDB): domain Bacteria; phylum Pseudomonadota; class Alphaproteobacteria; order Rhodobacterales; family Rhodobacteraceae; genus Rhodobacter. Next base: position 32,842 of record JACXUS010000005.1, read on the forward strand.
TCGCGCGGCCCGAACTGCTGATCCGCGCGCTGACGCATTCCTCGATCGGCTCGGCCACGCGCCCCGACAACCAGCGGCTGGAATTTCTGGGCGACCGGGTGCTGGGGCTGTCGATGGCCGAGGCGCTGTTTCGCGCCGATAAGGCGGCTTCCGAGGGCCAGCTCGCGCCGCGCTTCAACGCGCTCGTGCGCAAGGAAACCTGCGCCGATGTCGCGCGCCAGATCGACCTTGGCGCGGTGCTGAAGCTCGGCCGGTCGGAAATGATGTCGGGCGGGCGCCGCAAGGAAGCGCTGCTTGGCGACGCGATGGAGGCGGTGATCGCCGCGGTCTATCTCGATGCGGGTTTCGAGACCGCGCGCAAACTTGTGCTGGACCTTTGGGGCGCGCGGATCGACCATGTCGAGGACGACGCCCGCGATGCCAAGACCGCATTGCAGGAATGGGCGCAGGCGCGCGGCTTGCCGCCCCCGAAATACGAGACGCTCTCGCGCGAGGGGCCGGACCATGCGCCGGTCTTCCGCATCGCCGCGCGTCTGGAGAATGGCGCCGCCGAAGAGGCGAGCGCAGGATCGAAACGCAATGCCGAGCAGGCCGCCGCCAAGGCCCTGCTCGCGCGGCTGGAGGCAGGCCATGACTGACGAGATCGACACCGGCATGGACGCCACCGAACCGACCGGCCCGACCCGCGCGGGCTTCGTCGCGCTGATCGGCGAGCCGAATGCCGGGAAATCGACGCTGCTCAATCGCATGGTGGGGGCCAAGGTCTCGATCGTGACGCATAAGGTGCAGACCACCCGCGCCCGCATCCGCGGGGTCTGCATGGCCGGGCAAAGCCAGATCGTCTTCGTCGATACCCCCGGCATCTTCCGCCCGCGCCGCCGTCTGGACCGCGCGATGGTGCAGGCGGCCTGGGGCGGGGCCGCGGATGCCGATCTGGTGGTCCTTCTGATCGAGGCGCATCGCGGCCTGACCGAAGGCGCGCTGGCGATCATCGAGGCGCTGAAGGCGCGCGACGGCCAGCAGCCGGTGGCCTTGGCGATCAACAAGATCGACCGGATCTCGGCCGAGAAGCTCCTTGGCTTGGCCGAGGCGGCCAATGCCGAATTTCCCTTTGTGCGCACCTTCATGATCTCGGCCGAGAAGGGCTATGGCGTCGACGATCTGCGCGACTGGCTGGCCGAGGAAATCCCGGTGGGCCCGTGGTATTACCCCGAGGATCAGATCGCCGATCTGCCCCTTCGGATGATCGCGGCCGAGGTCACGCGCGAAAAACTGACCCTGCGCCTGCACGAAGAGCTGCCCTATCAGCTCACCGTCGAGACCGAGAAATGGGAAGAGCGCAAGGACGGCTCGGCCCGGATCGACCAGATCATCTATGTCGCCCGCGATGGCCACAAGGGGATCATCCTCGGCAAGGGTGGCGAGACGATCAAGGCGATCTCGACCCAGGCGCGGCAGGATCTGACCGAATTCCTCGGGCGTCCCGTGCATCTCTTCCTGCAGGTCAAGGTGCGGCCGAACTGGCTCGACGAGGCCGAGCGCTATTCCGAGATGGGGCTCGATTTCAAGGATGGCGCGTGAGCGGCTGAAAACCGATCTCTGGGTCCGCGCCTATCTGCGGCGGCTCGAGCTCGCGAATATCCCCGGCTATGTCACCCGCCGCGGCCAGCCCGATCTGGGCGCTGTCATGGTGAAATGCGCGACGCTTGACGGTAATGCGCGGCTCTGGGCGCGGCAGACCGATCTGATGACAGGGACAAGCGGCTGGCAGGTGCTGGCCGAGGGCCCCGAGCCCGATGTGGATGCCTCCGCCGCAAAACAGCGCGGCTTCGACCCCGACCTCTGGCTGATCGAGATCGAAAGCCGCGAGGGCCGCACGCTTCTCGACGAAGACGGCCTGAGCGACTGAGCCGCCCCCCTTTCCCTTTCATCTTGCCCTAAATATCCTGCGAGGGCAGCCAGTGGTGCGCCATTGGTTCGAGCACCAATGGCTGCGGGGGCAGACAGCCCCCCGGCGCTCTCAACTGGAACCAACCGATGGACTGGCAAGACAGCGGCACGATCCTTTCCGCCCGCCCGCATGGCGAGAGCTCGGCCATCGTCGAGGTCTTCACCGCGGCGCATGGGCGGCATGCGGGGGTGGTCCGCGGGGGCGCCTCGCGCAAGATGGCGGCCACGCTGATGCCGGGCAGCCATGTCGCGGTCAGCTGGCGCGCGCGGCTGGAAGATCACCTGGGCAGCTTCACGGTCGAACCGCTCGCCAGCCGCGCAGGCGCGCTCTCGGACCGGCTGGCGCTGATGGGGCTCAATGCCGTCTGCGCGATGCTGGGCTTTGCGCTGGCCGAGCGCGAACCGCATCCGCGCCTTTATGCCGCGACCGAGCCGCTCTTCGGCGTCATCGGTCAGGCGGCCGAGGGCTGGCCGGTCGATTACCTGCACTGGGAAATGGCGCTGCTTGATGAGCTCGGCTTCGGCCTTGACCTCAGCCGGTGTGCGGTGACCGGCACGCGCGACGATCTGGCCTTTGTCAGCCCGCGTTCGGGGCGCGCGGTCAGCCGGGCGGGGGCGGGCGACTGGGCGCCGAAGCTCTTGCCGCTGCCCTTGTGCCTGATGGGGCAGGGGCCCGCCACATGGGAGGAAATCGGGCAGGGGCTGCGGCTGACCGGGCATTTCCTTGGGCTTTTTGCCGCCGATCACGGCCACCGCCCGCTGCCCGAGGCGCGCAACCGTCTGATCGCCGCGCTGGCGCGGCAGGGTTTGTGATTTCGACGCTTCCGCGTCAGGGCGCCTGATCGGGCTTTCGCGTCAGACCTCCTGATCCGGGCTTTCGCGATCGTCGAGCGTGAGCTGCATCAGCGTCAGATCGAGCCAGCGCCCGAATTTCTGCCCGACCTGCGGAAGCGTGCCGATCACCTGAAACCCGAGCCTTTCGTGCAGCCGGATCGAAGGGCCATTGGCTGCATCGACGGCGGCCACCATCGCGTGCACCTCGGCTGCGCGGGCATAAGCGATGAGCTGCTCCATCAGCGCCCGACCACGTCCGCCGCCGCGCGCCCTCTCCGCCAGATAGACCGAGTGTTCCACCGTCGCGTGAAAGCCGTCCTGCGGGCGAAACGGGCCATAGCTCGCGTAGCCCAGAACCGTGTCGCCCTCGTCCAGCACCAGCACCGGCAGGCCCTGTGCCTGCCGCGCCATCAGCCATTCCGCGCGGTTGAGCGCGTCGACCTCGACCTCGTTCCAGATCGCGGTCGTCTCGCGCACGGCGTGATTGTAGATCTTGGCGATCTCTTCGGCATCCTCGGGGGTGGCATCACGGATCATCGGGCTCTCCTTTGCGCCATCTGAGCGCAACCGCTGCGCGGCGCAATGAAAAAGGGGCCCCGAAGGGCCCCAGGTTAGAGGCTTCCAAAATCTCAGCCCAGCAGACGCCGCGCGATGACCTGCGCCTGAATTTCCGCCGCACCCTCGAAGATGTTGAGGATGCGCGCGTCGCACAGGATGCGCGAGATCGCATATTCCAGCGCAAAACCGTTGCCGCCGTGGATCTGCAGCGCATTATCCGCAGCCGACCACGCCACGCGGGCACCGAGCAGCTTCGCCATCCCGGCCTCGAGGTCGCAGCGGTGGCCGTGATCCTTCTCCCAGGCGCTGAAATAGGTCAGCTGCCGCGCGATCATGATCTCGACCGCCATGATCGCCAGCTTGCCCGCAACCCGCGGGAAGTCGATCAGCGACTTGCCGAATTGCTTGCGGTCGATGGCATATTTCATGCCGATCTCGCAGGCCGCCTGTGCCACGCCGACGGCGCGCGCCGCGGTCTGGATGCGGGCCGATTCAAAGGTCTCCATCAGCTGCTTGAAGCCTTTGCCGGTCTCGCCGCCCAAGAGATTCTCGCCCTTGACGCGGAAGCCGTCAAAGCCGAGCTCGTATTCCTTCATGCCGCGATAGCCCAGAACCTCGATCTCGCCGCCGGTCATGCCGGGGGTGGGGAAGGGGTTCTCGTCGGTGCCCGGGGTTTTCTCGGCCAGGAACATCGACAGGCCGCGATAATCGGTGGTGTTCGGATCGGTCCGCGCCAGCAGCGTCATCACATGCGTCCGCGCGGCATGCGTGATCCAGGTCTTGTTGCCGGTCACCACCCAGTCGTCGCCGTCTTTCACCGCGCGGGTGCGCAAGCTCCCGAGGTCCGAGCCGGTGTTCGGTTCGGTGAAAACGGCGGTCGAGAGGATCTCGCCCGAGGCCAGACCCGGCAGCCATTTCGCCTTTTGCTCTTCGGTGCCACCGCAGAGGATCAGCTCGGCCGCGATTTCCGAGCGCGTGCCCAGCGAACCGACCCCGATATAGCCGCGCGACAGCTCCTCGGTGACCACCACCATCGAGGCTTTCGACAGCCCGAGCCCGCCATATTCCTCGGGGATCGTCAGACCAAAGACGCCGAGTTCCGCCAGCTCCTCGATGATCTCCATCGGGATCAGCTCGTCTTTCAGGTGCCATTCATGGGCGTTCGGAATGACGCGTTCCTCGGCATAGCGGTGGAACTGGTCGCGGATCATCTCCAGCTCTTCGTCGAGCCCCGAGGCGCCGAACAGCGCCCGGCCCTGATTGTCCTGCATCAGCGCGACCAGCGCCATGCGGGCGTCATTGGTGTTGCCGCGCGCCATCAGCTGCTCCGCCGCGGCCGAGGGGGTCCAGCTCAGGCCCAGATCCGACAGACGCGCGACCTCGCCCTGGCTCATCGGAATGCCGCCCGCGATCTGGTTGAGGTATTCGCCAAAGCCGATCTGCAGGATCAGGCTTTCCATCGCGCCAAGGGCGCCGCCCTCGGC
>JACXUS010000338.1 GCA_014763785.1 Sphingomonadales bacterium
GTCTGGTGGGCAACAACAGCGCGTGGGCATCGCCCGAGCGATCGCCTCGGGCGCGCGCACGGTCCTGTTCGACGAGCCGCTCTCCAACCTCGACCGCGAGCTGCGCGAAAGCATGGTGGACGAAATCGCGGGGCTCGTGGCCGATCTCGGGCTGACCGCGCTTTACGTCACGCATGACCACTCGGAGGCATTCTCTTTGGCCGACGAAGTCGCGATCCTGCGCGATGGCGAGATGCACCGCGCGCGCGATCTGGCGGCGCGGCTCGGTGTCTCCGAGCGCACGATCTGGCGCGATATGGCGGAATTGCAGGCTTACGGCGTGCCGGTGGCGGGCGAACGCGGCGTGGGATATATGCTGCGCCGGGCGGTGGCGCTGCCGCCCCTCGTGCTGAGCCCCGAGGAGTTGGCCGCGCTGGAGCATCTCTTGCGTCTGGCCGAGGCCCATGCCGACACCCGCATCGGCGCGGGCGCGCGCTCTCTGGCCGAGAAGATCCGCGCGGCCCTGCCGCCAGAATCGCCCCCGGAATCGCCGCCAGACCCGCCCGGCTGACGTATCGGCGCCACTGGCGCGGGCGGGCGCGCCGCGCTAGGGTTTCGCTATGCCCATCGCCGAGTATATCACCGCCTTCGTCACCCTCTTCGTCGTGGTCGATCCGATCGGCCTCGCGCCCTTGTTCATCGCGCTGACGCAGGGCCTGACCGCGCGGCAGCGGCTGAACGTGGGGTTGCGGGCGATCCTGATTGCCGCGGGGCTGCTCACGCTCTTTGGCCTGTTCGGCGACAAGATCCTGCTCGGCATCGGGATTTCCATGCCGGCCTTCCGCATCGCGGGCGGGGTGCTTTTGTTCCTGACCGCGCTCGACATGCTCTTCGAGCGGCGCACCGAGCGGCGCGAGGGGCAATCGGTCGAGCCTGCGCATGACCCCTCGGTCTTCCCGCTGGCGACGCCGCTGATTGCGGGGCCCGGCGCGATGGCGACGATGATCCTGCTCGCGGGCGCGCCGGGGGCGGATGCGACGCATATCCTGTTAGTGCATCTGGTGATGCTGGCGGTGCTGGCCTGTGTCTTCGTGCTCTTCCTGCTGGCCACACCGCTCGAACGCGTGCTGGGGCGCACCGGCACGATGGTGGTCACGCGGCTTCTGGGGATGCTGCTCGCCGCGCTGGCGATCCAGTTCATCCTCGATGGGCTCAAGGGCGCGGGCGTGATCGCTGCCTGAGGCAAATCGCCCCTCGCAATTCCGCCCGCCCTGCCTAGATTAGGCGCATGGATACCGAAAACCTCGCCCGTCTGGTCTATCTCACGCTGCTTCTGGTGGCGGTGGGGGGCTATTTCCTGATCCAGATCCGCCGCCGCCCCGGCGAGACGGTGCGTCAGGCCGCGCTCTGGGGGCTGATCTTTCTGGGCACGATCGCGGCCGCGGGGCTTTGGGACGATATCAAGGGGCAGGTGATGCCGCGGCAGGCGGTGCTGGGCGATGGCCGGATCGAGGCGCCGCTCGCCCCCGACGGGCATTATTATCTGACCGCCGCGATCAACGGCGTGCCGGTGCGCTTCGTGGTCGACACCGGCGCGACCGATATCGTGCTGACCCGGCGCGATGCGGTGCGCGCGGGCGTCGATACCGGCGATCTGGCCTTCACCGGGCAGGCGCGCACCGCCAATGGCACGATCGCGACGGCGCCGGTGCGGATCGCCTCGATCGAGCTCGGGCCGATCCACGACAGCAATGTCCGCGCGGTGGTCAATGACAGCCAGATGGATACTTCGCTTCTGGGGATGACCTATCTGACGCGCTTTGCCCGGGTCGAGCTGACCCGCGACCGCCTGATTCTGGAGCGGTGATCCCGGCCCCCGCGGCGGGTTTCGAGTATTTGGACCAAGAAGAAGACCTGTCCTTTCTTCTTGGCAAAAATACTCCCGCCGGAGGCATCCGCGGTTACAACCAGTCCTTCCATTTGAAAAACGCCCAAGTTCCCAAGGCCGATCCCGCCATCAGCGCCAGCGCCAGCGGATAGCCCAGCGGCCAGTCGAGTTCCGGCATGATGTGGAAGTTCATCCCATAGATCGAGGCGATCATCGTCGGCGGCATGAAGAGCGCTGCGACCACCGAGACGATCCGCACCGTGGTGTTCTGCGCAAGGTTGATCATCCCGAGCGTCGCATCGACCGAGAGCGACACGCGCGAGGACAGGAAATCGCCATGCACCGCAAGCGAGCCGATATCGCGGATCTGGCTTTTCACGATGCCATGCAGCTCTTTGCCCTCGGCATGGGTGGCAAGGGTCTGATCGAAGAACGAGAGCGCCCGCTCCAGCGTCAGAAGCGCCAGCCGCACCCGCCCGACCAGTTCCCCCTGCCGTCCGACCTCTTCCAGCGCGCGTTGCAGCGCGTCCGAGCTGGGGCCCGCGCCGCCCAGCACCAGCGCCGAAACCCGGTCGAGCGTGCGCCCGACGCCCTCGAGGATATCGGCCTGACGGGCGATGATCTCCTCGCTCAGGCCAAGGAAGATCCGCTCGGCCGAGGTACTGCCCGCCGCCGAACGGTCGGCGCGCTCGGGATAGGTCTCGAAGCTGCGCGGCGCGTGGTGGCGCACGGTGATCAGCCGTTCGGGGGTCACGATGAAGGTGACCGGCCCCGCGACATGGCTGCCATCGGGGGTCAGGCCCGGCAGCACCACGGTCATCACATCCGAGCCATCCTCGCGGTAGAGGCGGTTCGAGATCTCGATCTCTTCCATATCCGCCAGCGTCGGCACCTCGACGCCAAGGGCTGCCACCGCGGCGACCTGACTGTCGAGCGGGCGATAGAGGTCGATCCAGAGCGCGCGGCGCAGATCCGGGCCCGGC